>DNQL01000017.1 GCA_003500765.1 Elusimicrobiota bacterium
CACGCCCGGCCCCGCCCCGCAGGGCCTGGCACACGACGGCCACAGCCTCTGGTCCTTCGACGCCGCCTCGGGCCTGTTCTACCGCCACGGCCCGGACCCGTCCAAGGGCGCGCTGGCCAGCTACGAGATCAAGGGCGTGAAAACCATTAAGGCTATGCAGTGGGCCGGCGGCCGGCTCTGGGTGCTGGACGGCAATGGCGCGCTCGGCATATACGAGTTCACGCACCAGGGCTTCAGGCGGGTTTCCGCCCGGGACATGGGCCCCGCCGTGGAAGGCTTCTGGCTGGACGGCAAACAGTTCTGGACGCTGGAGAAAGCCAGGGATTCTTCGCTGCCGGAGCTTAAGAGGAGCAATATAAAGTTATATTGATTTGCGCGAGAGCAAAATGCGAAAATTAGGATACTTTTTCGCTGATGAAAGAACGGAGCCCAAGCATATGAAAAACAGGATTTTGACGGCTATACTCGCGGCGGCGGCCTTCCTCTTCCCCGCGGCGGCCTCGGCCCAGCAGCTCTACATAAACAAGATAGCCGTAGGCGACGGGGGATATACATACTGCAATTCCGGCGCGCTCGGCGTTGACAGGTCTTTCTATTCGACTCTTACCGGGGATGTCTGGAACGATTCCGCCCTGATACAGTTCGAACTTCCGAAAGCCGAGTATCCCGGCGCCTGCCTGTCGCTTTGCGCCAGCATAGAATGCGTCGTCCCCAGCACTCCCACCACTTTCGGCATAGACGAGCTCTCGTTCGAGATCTTCAAGTTCGGGCCCGGCGGCAATCCGCTCGACCCGGCCTCCACGCCGCCCATACGGACGATAAACCTCTACAATATCGGCACCTGCACGCAGACGTCGGGGGCCCCGTCGGCCCAGGATGTCGGCACCTATTGCGCCGCCTGGGACGGCATGTACAATCTCAACGGCATGTTCGGCAAGACCAACGGCCAGTACGGCTTCCGGGCCACGGTAAAGACCAACCAGGTTTCACAGACCGCCGGCAATATCTCCATACAGCAGACAGCCGCGTATCCCGGCCAGAACCAGATCCCGATACAGGTGGATGTCACCAATATTCACGCCGTTAAATCCAGCCCTACGGTGGTGGGCAAGATAACCGGTGTCGCGGCGCAGCCTTACAATATCCTGTACAGGCTTTCCAAGGACGCGACCACGACCATAAAAATATTCCACGCCTCGGGCGATCCCATGCCGCTGGTGCGTACCGTGGTGAACGCCCTGCCGAGGGTCGGCGAGGGCACGCCCGACGGCACGCTGACCAACGGTGATTTCTGGGACGGCCGCGATAACAACGGCCGCATGATGCCCGCCGGCCTGTATCTGGCCAGGATAGAAGCTTATTCCAACGATTCCTGGGCGGACACGGACCTGGCCAGGCCCGCTACGATGCAGATAGGCCTGGACCCGCTGCAGGTGACGGACGTGGCCATAAAGCCGCTGGGGGCCTCGTCCACTGACCTGGCCACCATCAGCTACATGCTCACCGAGGCCGCCACCGTCTACGTGGGGATCTATCCGCCGGGGACCGCCATATCCGTCAATTCCTCCTCGCCCAGCGCCTCGATAACCCCGCTCCGTCTTATCCAGGAGCAGAAGGACCGGCGAACCACGGTCACCACCGTCTGGGACGGCCGGGACAGCGACGGGCACCCGGTCTGCGACGGCGATTATGTCTACGCCATCTGGGCCGAACTGCCTTCCGGAGCGTGGGTCGTCCGGACCAGCAAGACCATGGTCGGCGTGGTGCCGGTGGCCAGGGGCCTGCCGCTGACCCTTATGACGCCCTCCTCCACGGTCATCGGCTCCAGCCCCACCGCCGCCGGCCTGGACCCGTTCTATTTCCGCTACACGCCGCAGCGCGACGTCATAGTCAACCTTAACATCAAGGACATGAGCGGCAATATCGTGCGGCGTGTGGTGCGCGACGAGGTGCGCTTCGCTAATTTCTCCAACCGCGACATCTGGGACGGCAAGAACGACAGCGGGAATTATGTCTCCAGCGGCACCTACCTGGCCGAGCTGGCGGCCACGGACCCGCTGATCTGCGCGGCGGTAAAGACCAGCAGCGTAACGGCCCTCATCCCGGTCGATATGTTCCGCGTAGTGGACGTGCGCAGCACGGCGCTGCTGGGCGGCACCTCGGCCATGGCCACGGTCAGCTTCGAGATGTCGCAGACCATGTGGGTGGACCTCATCGTCTATCCCGCCGGCACCGCCATAGCCGCCGACGACTGGCCCTGGGAAAGCGGCATGCCCCAGCCGGTTTACAGCGTCTCCGGCATAAGGCCCGGCAGGTTCCGCATAACCGAGTACTGGGACGGGCGCGATTCGGACGGCCTGCTCATGCCCGACGGCCGCTACCCCTTCACGCTGGTCGCCAAGACCAGCGGCACGGCCGGGGGGCAGATGCTCTACGCCACCGACAGGGTCAGCGGCTACATAGACGTGACGCGCGGCCAGATAATCTTCTCCGGCTTCGACGTCATCCCGTCCATCCCCACCATGTATAATTCCAGCGACGTGGTGAAGCTGCCGCCCTACGAGATAACCTACGCGCTCAACCGCCAGAGCTCGGTGACGGTGCAGATCCTGACGCTCGACCTGCCGCCCCGCGTGGTGGCCAACGTCGTCAACGGCGGCATACGCGACGGCGACATGATCTACCAGGACTACTGGGACGGCAAGTACGACGACGGCAATTACGTGCCGGGCGGCGCCTACACCGTCCGCATCACGGCGGAGGACATAGCCGCGCAGCTCACCTCGCGCGCCACGGTGCAGATGACCATAGACGTCTACCCGCTGCGCATCTTCGACGTCTCGATAGTGCCGCTGACGATGGACAACCCGGCCATCATCTCCTACCAGGTCTCGGAGGCCATGAAAGTGGCCACCAAGATCTACAGGCCGGGCACGAACCGCAATAATGTCGCCGACCCCGGGGCTGAGACCGCGGGCACGCTGGTCAAGCGCATAATAGGCGTCCGCCCGGCCCGCACGCAGATAACGGAATACTGGGACGGCACCGACCTGACGCTGACGCGGGTGCCGGACGGCACCTATGTGTTCCAGATCTACGCCTCCACCGACACCGCCAACATCAATACGCTGACCGGCGCCGTGGACCAGGTCTACGCCCTCGCGGACGACGTGGTGACCGCCAATATCCCGCTGACCAAGGGAGGGGTGGCCGATCTCTGCGGCGACTTCGGTTCGGGCTCTTTCTTCTATCCCAACCCATATACCGGAACTTCGGGCAAGTTCCGCCTCAAGGCGCCGATCCCCGGCACGATAGACCTCAAGATCTATAACCTGGCGGGGGACCTGGTGTATAAGTACAGCTTCGAGGAACAGCAGGGGGACAACGATGTCCTGCATTCCTGGGCGCGCGTCAATACGGCCGGCAAGACCGTCGCGCAGGGCGTTTACCTGGCGGTCCTGCGCTTCGAGGCCACGCAGGGCGGCAAGGAAATCTGCCAGACGGTCAAGAAGATCCTGATACCGTAACCGCGGGGAACCGGAACAAAGGTGAAACTTATGAAGAAAATAGAAGGTCCGAATACGCGGCTGCCGGCGCTGCTGCTGGCCGCGGCACTCTGCTGCGCGCCCGCCCTCGCCGGCGCGGCCGACGACAGCGCCGGCACCTACGGAGCGGTCTTCCTGAAGATCCCGACCGGCTCCCCCCCNNGCTCGCCCAGGGCGCAGGCCCTGGGTAATTCCGGAGCGGCGCTCGTGGAGGGGGCCGAGTCCATCAATATCAACCCGGCGGGCATCGCCACCTCCCAGCTGCGCGAGTTCAGCTTCTCCTACCTCGGCTGGTTCGGCGGCTACGGCGGCCAGTACATGGCCTATGTCCACCCGATAGGCCAGTCCGTCATAGGCCTCAACCTCGCCTATTACAGCGTGGACGGGTTCGATGTCCGCGATTCGGCCGGTATCCCGCAGCATTCCGCGGACGTCAAGGTGCGCAACGCCTACGCGACGCTGGCGCTGGCAAAGTCCTTCTTCCTGGAGCGCTTCTCCCTGGGCGCTTCCATAAAGAGCGTGCTGGAGGACAATTACGACAAGTCCTACCAGAACTACGTCTTCGACCTGGGGGCCTCGCTGCGGCTGGGCCGCAAGCTTTCGCTGGGCTGGAGCGGACAGAACTACTCCGGCAGCGAGAAAGAGGTCGTAAAGATATCCCGCCTCGGCGCCGTCTTCGCTCCCAACCCGTTCCTCACCTTCGTGGTGGAGAACAAGAAGTACAGCGACCGCGACGAGTCGAGCCTGGGCGGCGGCGTGGAGTTCAGCATCCCGGAAGAAGTGCTGCAGGTGGGTAAAGTGTCTTTCCGGGCCGGCTACACCGACACCAGCGATTTCGGCAAGAGCTACGACGAGTCCCTCGACCGGTTCGGCCTCACCGAGGCCAGCGGCTGGAGCTTCGGGATAGGCATCTACACCGCCCAGTCGCTGGGCTACGGGATCGGCATCGACTACGCCCTGGTCCCTTACGGCGCCCTGGGCAAGTCCAACCAGATCGCGGTCAAGATGCAGTTCTGAACATGAAAAAGACGCCGGGAACCGGGAACGGGCGCTTAGGCGGGGCCTTCAGGCGCGGGCAGACCGCGGTGGAGTATATCCTGGTGACCACCGCGCTGCTGATGGCTTTCGTGATGATATACCGGGTGATGCAGTGGTACCTGACCAATCAGTTCCGCGCCGGCGGCATTATCATAATGCGCAAGTACGAGGCCGTGCCCTGAATATTACCCGGCCCGTCCGCCGAATAATAATATATAATTTCAAAATACAGACTCTGCGGAGGTTTCAATAATGAAACTGCTTAAGAACAGGAAAGGTCAGAATACGGTGGAATACCTGCTGATGCTCGCGGTCGTGGTCGGCGTGGTTCTCATCGCCGGTATGGCGCTCAAGAACTACATGCCCGGTCTCTTCCAGAGCATCCAGGGTATGATCAGCGGCGCGGCCAGCTCCCTCGGCGCGAGCGGCGGCAACAGGTAATACGGTTCTCCGGCCCAGGCCGGAAGCCGGAGGTCCCGGCCGCCTCCGAAGGGGGGCGGCCGGGAACGAACATTAGGGCGAGCCGGTCTACCGGCCCGCCGGAAGGCATGGTATGAAGCGCGCGATGCGGAGGAAGGGCCAGGTGACCGTGGAGCTGCTGCTGGTGCTCCCGATCTTCATGCTGATGCTCTTCCTCATAATGGAGCTGGGCAACCTCGCCTTCCAGACCATCCTGGCCCATCACAGCGCCTACGAGCTGGCCCGCATCGGGGCGCTGGTGGCGGGGCCCAAGGGCGGCGAGCGCGCGAATTACTGCGACAAGGGCAAGGCCGAGATCAAGATGCGGGAAGTGCTCTGCGAGATGTTCGCCAACTGCAACAATATCACGGTCACGGCGGACTGCGTATCGACCGGGCAGGACAGGCAGGTCAGGGACACGGGGGGGAACCCCCATTTCAACCACGACCTGGAGGTCACCATGCTCTACCCGGCCCGGCTGGTCTTTCCCGGCGCCAGCTTCGTCCTTTCCGATCCGCCCAGGCAGAAGCACTCCAAGACGATCAGGGTCATGATGCGGATGCCGGTGGAGAAACCGTTCTTCCAGTAGCAACGATTTAACAGTAATTTAACAACCCTGTAACCGGGGTCCGGTAAACTATAAGCCAGAGGTGCTCTGTTTATGGAAAAGAAAGGATTCCTTCTCCCGCTGCTGCTGGCGCTAGGCGCGGCAATGATCTACTGGTGGATACTCTCCCAGAAAGAGAAGAACCTGGCCAAGGCCTACGAGGTGGGACAGGTCCTGGTGGCCAGGTTCGACCTGCCCGCCCGCACCGTCATCAAAGAGGACCTCGTCGAGGTCATCCAGGTGCCCCGCAAGTACATGCAGCAGGACGTCTACGAGGTCCGCAGCCCCTCCGACATCAAGCATGTCGCCAACCTCGTCACCGCCGTCCGCATACCCAAGGGCAACCAGGTCACCCAGAGCGCGCTGGTCTCGCTGAGCCCGGAAGCCGGCCTCAGCGTCAAGGTGCCGCCGGGCTACCGCGGCTGCATACTGCCGCTGGAGAACGAGCTGCTGCGGCTGGTCAAGCCCGGCGACCGGGTGGACGTGCTGGTGACCTTCGACGCCTTCATGGGCGACGGTAAGAAGGAAAAAGTCACCGCCACCATACTGCAGAACGTGCTGGTGCTTGGCGTGGGGTCCAACCTCGGCCAGGGCATGTCCGGCGACATGGCCAAGAACAAGGCCTCCAAGGAGGCCGCCGACCAGGCTTTTTCCGACAAGGGCGTGCTGAGCCTGGCGCTCAACCCCAACGAGGCGCAGTACCTTTCGCTTTCCGCCAAGACCGGCGAGGTCGCCGTGGTCGTGCGCGGGCTGGGCGACATAGAGCTGCACCCGATGGAGATAGCCAGCTTCAGGAAACTTATTAAGTAGTCCCGTTACCCGGGAGGATTTAGATGAAACGAACGATACTGACCCTCGCCCTCGCCGCCTTCCTGGCGGCGCCGGCGCTGGCCCAGAAGACGCAGATGGTGGCCGTCAGCGCGGACATCGTGGAGATAAGCGGCTCCATCCAGAAGACGCGCGGCTTCTCCTGGAACCAGCTCTTCGAGTTCGGCGAGAAATCCGTCCCGGGCATAATCCGCCTCGGCGAGTTCGAACGCAAGACGCAGCTTAGCACTTCGCTCAAGCTCCTGGAGACGGAGGGCAAGGCACAGCTGCTCTCCAACCCCAAGGTCATAGCCAAGAGCGGCTCGCAGGCCAACTTCACGGTCGGCGGCGAGGTCCCGGTCCCGTATTCCAACAACCAGGGCGTGGGCGCCGAGTTCAAGAAACACGGCGTCATCCTGCAGGTCCTGCCGGTGGTCCTGACCGAAAAAAAAGACACCGTGGACGTGCAGATAGCCCTGGAGGTGTCCAACCCGGACTACTCCAAGCCGGTGGTCGTGGGCGGCACCACCATCCCTTCGATGATAACCAGGCAGATACAGACGGAGGTCGAGCTCAAGAGCGGCGAGACCCTGGTCATAGGCGGCCTCAAGAAGAGCAGCCGCAACGTGTCCAAGAACCGGGTGCCGATACTCGGCCATATCCCGCTGATCGGCAAGCTGTTCAGCTCCACGGACATAGTGGAGGACCAGAGTTCCCTGTTCCTGTTCGTGACCTTCGAGATCATAAAGTAGCGGCGCGCGGCAATAGTCAACGGGTAAGGCGGTAAGGATGGAAGACGCGAACACCCTCCCGAGGGTGATAACTTTTACCGGTCCCAAAGAAGGGGTCGGGTCCACCACGCTGGCGGTCAACATGGCGCTGGCGTGGGCCAATTACCAGAAGCGTAACGTGCTCATCGTGCCGATGGACCACATGTGCCGGCAGGAGCACGCGCAGCTGCTGGGCCTCAACCCGCCGTCGCTGGCCGAGCTGGTCCGCCTGCTGGGCCGCGAATCCATCAGCGCCCTGGGCGCGCTGATGAAGGGCAAGGTGCCGATCTCGCAGTGGGGCGTGGGCGTGCTGCCGCTCTCCAAGAAGCGCAGCGAGGCCTCCAAACTCTCTCCGGACCTCATCATGCCGGTGCTGGCCAAGCTTTCCCAGTCCTTCGACATCTTCCTCGACGTCGACCCCTATTTCCCGATGCAGGTCTTCGCTTTCGACATCTCCGACATGGTCTTCTGGGTGACCAATTCCAACGCCACCAGCCTCAACGCCACGGCCAGTATCTTCCGCGAGGTCAACGAGCTCCATTTCAACACGAACAAGTTCGAGGTGGTCTCCAACCTTTACGATATGCCCGGCGCGCTCGGCCCCAAGGAGGTCGAGAAGTTCTTCAAGCAGCTCGGCCGCGACGTGCTGGCGTACATGCCCTGGGAGGACGCGCTGCCCGCGGCCGCCAACCAGAACAAGATCCTTATAGTGGAGCAGCCCAACAGCCAGTGGGTAAAGATATTGCGCGTCCTGCTCGGCCGCATGGCCGAGGTCCCCCCTACCGAGAAGCAGTGGGTGTCCAGCGTTTCGGCCGTGGAATTTTCGCACGGCTCGGACATGCTCTGGCGCGCCGTGGAGCGGGAGCAGCCCGCCGCCGCTTCGGACCCCTCGGGCGGCAAGTCCCCGGTCTCGGCCACCGGCGCGCGCACCGACGTGCCCCCTTTCTGGGACGAGCTCAAGATGAAGATGCACGGCCTGGTGGTCACGGCCCTGGAGACCGAGCGCATCAAGCTCGCCGACGACGCCGCCGCCAACCAGGAAGTGCGCAAGAAGGTGGACGGCATCATCAACGGGCTGATCCAGAAAGAGACCGCCTATGCGCTCACGCGCGAGCAGCGCGTGAAGTTCATAAACGAGCTCCTGGACGAGATCCTCGGCCTGGGCCCGCTGGAAGAGCTGATGCGCGACCCGGCCGTCACCGAGATCATGGTCAACGCCCCGGACCGCGTGTTCATCGAGCGCGCCGGCAAGCTGATACTGACCAAGTACAAGTTCCGCAACGACGAGCAGATAGTCCAGGTCATGAAGCGCATCGTGGCGCCGCTGGGCCGGCGTATCGACGAATCCGTGCCGCTGGTGGACGCCCGCCTCAAGGACGGCTCGCGCGTCAACGCCATCATCGCGCCGCTGGCCGTCTCCGGCCCGACGCTGACC
Source organism: Elusimicrobiota bacterium (assembly GCA_003500765.1). Classification (GTDB taxonomy): domain Bacteria; phylum Elusimicrobiota; class Elusimicrobia; order Elusimicrobiales; family UBA9959; genus UBA2231. Next base: position 8,662 of record DNQL01000017.1, read on the forward strand.
ATACGCCGCTTCTCGGCCAAGCCGTTCACCGACACCGAGCTGATAAAGAAAGGTTCCATCTCGCAGGACTGCGTGGACTTTCTCAAGGCCTGCGTCAGGCTGCGCAAGGACATCATCATCTCCGGCGGCACCGGCACCGGTAAAACGACTTTTTTGAACATGTTGTCGAGCTATATCCCCGAGGACGAGCGTATCGTCACCGTCGAGGACACGGCCGAGCTCCGGCTGCAGCAGGACCACTGGGTCCGGCTCGAGAGCCGCCCGCCGAACATCGAAGGCAAGGGCGAGGTCACCATACGCGACCTGGTCAAGAACTGTCTCCGCATGCGCCCCGACCGCATAGTCGTGGGCGAAGTCCGCTCCTCCGAGGCCCTGGACATGCTCCAGGCCATGAACACGGGCCACGAAGGCTCGCTGGCCACCATCCACGCCAACACGCCGCGCGACGCGCTGACCCGCATGGAGGCCATGTGCCTCATGGCCGGCGCCGACCTGCCCATCTGGGCGCTGCGCGAGATGATCGCGTCCGCCGTGCACATGATAGTGCAGCTGACGCGCTTCTCCGACGGTACGCGTAAGATCACCGCCGTGACCGAGATCACCGGCCGCGACGAGAATACGATCCTCACTCACGATCTTTTCAAGTACCACCAGACGGCCATAGACCACTCCACCGGCAAGGTCTCGGGCTATTTCACGGCTACCGGCGAGCCGCCCAAGTTCTTCAAGGACTTCGAGACCCACGGTATCCCCGTGCCGGTGGAGATGTTCTGGACAGAGGAGCAGCGGCGCGCCCGCGCGGGAGGTCAGCGCCCCTAGGGGCGGTCTTATGATGAGGACGGCCGCGCTGGTCCTGCTGCTGCTGTGCTCCGCCGCTCCCCGGGCGGACGCCTCCGTTTTCACGCGCGCCGAGATGGACGAGATAAGCTGCTCGGCCCTCAAGCTGCAGCTTTTCTACTACTACCTCGCGCCGGACCGCGAGCAGAAGATCCTCGACTACAATTTCAAGTGCCGCGGCCGCGACATGAACCTTAAGATGCCCCAGTGGATGATAGATTCCGTGGGCGTCATGGCCACCAAGCCCGCCTGGCGGGACCCGGAGGAAGGGGAGATCAGCGAGGCGGCCCTGTGGCAGGCCTCGGTCTCCATCCTCTACGAGTTCATGGAGATAAGCCGCAAGACCTTCCCGCCCGACCAGGGCGGAGCCTCCATCGCCCCCGCGCTGCTGGTCAAGGAATACTCCGACATGCGCATCCGGTTCCAGATGTCCCTGGACCGGCTCTACCGGGCAAGGCTCAACGACTCGATGGACGGGCGCGGGCGCGGCATACTGGCGACCTTCTCCCTGATACTCAAGGAGATGGAGAGCATAGCCGACGCCATCTCCAGCTCCGATTCCAAGGCCTACGCCGAAGCCGTCACCGCCTCGGCCGTGCTGGCCCAGGACGCCTTCTTCCAGGTCTTCGAGCCGCCCCGCAAGTACGAGGCGCCCCGGCAGGCCTCCAGGGCGCAGGAACTGGCCGCGGTGGCGGCCACCGTCATAGGCGTGATACTTGTCTTCGCGGCCGTCCGCCTCTTCTTCATGCTCAACGAGAAGGAGACGGAGAAGATGACCGCGGACTACATGGGCCGCGTCAACAAGTGGACCGACGACTTCTCGCGCCAGTTCATGACGGTGAAGGTCCATTACATGGTCTTTATCCCGGCCGGCTTCTTCGCGCTGCTGGGCCTGCTGACCTTCAACCTCCTGATGTTCTTCATGCTGAGCGCCTTCGGCATGTACATCGGCATGAAGATGCCGGGCATGGTGCTGAGGTCCCTGAAGCAGAGCCGCGGCAAGAAGATAGACACGCAGCTGATGGACGGCCTGATCCTGCTCTCCAACTGTCTGCGCTCGGGCCTGGACGTGGTCCAGGGCTTCGAGATGGTCTCCAAGGACCTGATGCCGCCTATCGCGGACGAATTCGGCCTGGTCATAAAGAACTACCAGCTCGGCATGCCTTTCGAGAGGGCGCTGGGCGTGATGGAGGAGCGCGTGGAGTCCAAGATGCTCTCCTACATGATCCGCGCCATCGTGCTGCAGCGGCAGATGGGCGGAAACCTGACCAAGGTCTTCGAGCGCATCGTGGTGGACATCCGCGAGGAGTCGAAGCTGGAGGAGAAGACCAAGGCCATGACCGCGCAGCAGAAGATACAGTCCATCGTAGTAGGCATCATGCCGTGGATCATGGTGGGCGTCATGTTCATGTTCCAGCCGGACACGATGATAAAGTTCTACGGGTCCCCGCTGGGAATGTTCGTTTTCGTAGGCTGCGCGATCTGGATAGCCATCGGCATGAAGGTCGTTTCCAGCCTGGGCAAGATCCGCGTGTAGCGGGATAAAAGTATGGAACAGTTCCTGAACCTCTTCATGCTGGCGCTCCTGTTCGTGGGGTCGATGGCGGCTTTCACGGCGGTGCAGCGCTTCCTCAAGCCCCCGGAGGCCGGCCCCTCCTCCATCGGCGACGTCAGCGACATGGAGGGCAGGGAGACCTCGGCCTTCTCGCACCTGGACCCCAACCGCAGCGTTTTCGAGCGGGTGGACCTGTTCCTTGCCAGGGACCTCGGGATGGAAAAGAAGCTGGAGGAGACCTACATGCTCCTCGGCAAGCCGGCCAACACCGATCCCCTGAAGATCCTGCACGTCAAGCAGATGACCGCCATAGGCCTGCCGCTGATCATGTACCTGGTCAGCGGGTCGTTCATGTCCCTCATCCTCCTGCCGATGGGCTTCTTCCTGCCCGACGGCGCCATATTCGCCCGCCGCATCCGCGAGCGGCAGGACGATATCATCCGCAACTTCCCCACTTTCGTCGACCTGTCGGCCCTGATGATAGAGTCGGGCCTGGACTACATGACGGCGTTCGACCGCATAGTCAAGATCTCCACCCATAAGACCGGCCTCGAGCTGGAGGTGGAGCGCATGATAAACGAAGTGCAGCTGGGCTACTCCCGCCGCGACGCGCTGCGCAACCTGGCGATGCGCACCGGCCTGCAGGAGATACGCTCCTTCGTCGGCCTCATCATACAGTCGGACGAGCTGGGCACCAGCCTGGTCGAGCTGCTGCGCAACTTTTCCACCGACATGCGCTTCCGCCGCCTCAACAAGGCCGAGAAGCTGGCCGCGCAGGCCTCCACCAAGATGCTCATCCCGCTTTTCATATTCATCTTCCCGACCGTGTTCATACTGATGCTCTCGCCCATGATAGCCGACCTGCTGATGGGCGGCGCCCTGCCGTTCTGAGGCGGGGCGTCCCGAGGGGTCCCGAAAAGGAAGACTTAAAGAGGGTCTTATGAAAACCATCGCCCTGTTCCTGCTCGCCGCCGCCGCGGCCGCCGCGCCGGCCTTCGGCCAGGCCGCCAAGAAGCCCGCGCATACCGAGGAGTCCCTTTTCCTCAACATGCAGAAGATCGGCCTCGGCGCGCTCGACGACACGGAAGAGAAGAAGAAGTTCCTGGACACCGTGCAGCTCGAGAAGCAGAAGATACAGTACAAGATGCTGCAGAACGTCTACGAGAACGCCTATTCCCTCTACCGCTCGGGCGACTACGACAGCGCCCGCGACATGGCCGCGCGCATACTCTCCATAGACCCGAACTTCCAGGACGCCTCGATGCTCATGGAGGCCTCCACCCAGCTGAAGGGCAGCGCCAGGCCGGGGATGTCCGAGCGCGTCATGATAGAGGACCGCTTCAAGGAGGCCCTCTCGCTCTACCAGGAAGGGCGCATCGTCGAGGCGCACCGCAAGATGGAGGAGGTCGCCAAGCTGGCGCCCAACAATATCAAGGCCCGCTACTGGCTGGGCCGCATGAAGGACAACCTCAAGGATTACTACGTTTCAAAAGGCGAGGAAGAATACGTCAAGCGCGACCTCAAGGGCGCGCTCGACAACTACTATAACGCCCTGCTGATAAAGCCGCGCGACGGGGCCATCATCGACCGCATCGCCCGCGTGGAGGACGAGCTCAGGCGGGAGCGCGCCACCGACAGCCTTAAATCGGCGCTGGAGGCCTACGCCAAGGGGAACCTGCTGGGCGCCTACGAGGGCCTGCGCCGGGTGCTTGAGATACAGCCCGGCGACGCCAAGGCCGGCAAGCTGCTGGGCGACGTGAAGGGCGAGATAGAGCAGGGATTCATCTCCCGCGGCAAGCAGCTTTACGGCCAGCGCAAGTACACCGAGGCCATCTCGCAGTGGGACAAGGCCAAACCCTATTCCGCAAATCCCAAGTATCTCTCCCAGCTCGTCTCGAGGGCGCAGCAGCAGATGAAGCTGGAAGAGGACGCCCGCAAGCGCCGCGCCGAGGAGGCCGCCCGCAAGGCCAGGGAGGAGGAGGAGCGCCGCGCCAGGGAGGAGGAGGAGCGCAGGAAGGCCGAGGAAGAGGCCAAGCGCAAGGGCCTCGCCGGGCCGGTCGAGAAGAAGCCGCAGGGCGTCAGCGAGGAGAACCGCCAGGCCGCGCAGAGGCACTACATGGAGGGCATCAAGCACTTCCAGAGCGCCAACTATGAAAAGGCCCGCGACGAGTGGACCATCGCCAAGCAGCTCGACCCGGGCAACGCGGACGCCGAGGCCGGTCTCAAGCGCATCGAGCAGCTGCTCTCCGGGGGGAGATAGGGGCCTCCGGCAGCGGCGCCCCTATCCGTAATATTTCCGCAATCAGAGCGTAGTAGACTATAGCGTATGAGACTCACGGGAAAATGGCTTCTCTGGTTCGTGATGATCGGCGCCTACGTCATGGTGCTCGGCGGCGTTTTCTATTACAACCTCTTCAAGTGGACCTTCGACGAGAAGCTCAAGCAGGACATCGTCGAGACCGTCAAGGTCTACGCCCCCACGATGCGCAACGGCCTGCTCCGGAACCCCCGCGCCATCACTTTCGAGGAATACGACATCATGCAGTCCCTGGCCAAGGACGAGCGCATCAGCTCGATGATCTACCTCAGCCGCCAGGGCACGATACGCTGGCACAAGGAGCCGCGCTTCCTGGGCATACCGTGGGACGAGTTCCAGAAACAGGTCCCTCCCCCGACGGACGCCATCACCCAGGCCTATCTTTCCAAGATGCCCAAGACGCGGCAGGTGCCCAAGGAGCCGTTCTACGAGATAGCCATCCCGTTCTCCGTGCGCGGCGAGATAATCGGCATAATCGACCTGCTGGTGTCCCGGGCCGGCGCCGAGGTGCTCATAGGCTCGGCCATGCGCAAGTACGTCTTCGGCGCGGTCGGCGTGCTCTTCCTCCTGGGTCTGCCGCTCTATTTCTTCTTTCACCATTACGTCATCTCCCCGCTGGAGGTGCTGCGCGACAGCGTGGACACCATATCGCTCAAGAACATGGACCTGCGCTTCCCCAAGCGCGCCGACGAGATAGGCGAGCTGGGGCAGGCCATCGCGATGTTCCTGCAGAAGGTGAAGGGGGAGCTGGACTCGCAGGTCAACAAGGACAAGAAATACCGCGAGGCCGAGCAGCGCTGGTGGCGCTCGCTGCTGAGCGTTATAATCCCGTCCACCGAATACGTTATAGTCGTCGACGAGAACAATAACGTGCTCTACGCCAATTTCGAGCTCGGCGGCGGTATCGACGCCAAGAACATCCACCTGCTCGACGTGGTGGACAGCCAGCAGCAGAACCTGCTGCGCCTGGTCGGCCAGGGCTTCGAGAGCCCCAACCAGACCATCGAGGGCGAGACCGTTTTCAAGGGCCAGGCCGCCAGGGTCAAGGTCCTGCACGTTGGCGAAGGGGCCGACCTCAGCCGCACGCTGATCCTCTTCTCCCCCAAGAAGACCGCCATAAGTATCTAAATTACGGTAAAATTGCTAATATACACTGGACCCGGCCCGCGGGCCGGGCGGCATAGCGCCCGGCTCCTTTCGAGCCGGAGGCCCTTTGTTCCGTATATCTTCGAACCGGAGGTAGCTAGCAATGAAATTAGAGGTAAAAGGCGTCCAACTGGGCTCGCTCGTCCTGTCTTCCGTCCCCGCCGTACTGTTCTTCCTCGGCATACTGGGAGGGGCCATAACCTTTTTTGTAGTGGACAATCCGCAGGTCGCCTACATGGGCTTCGGCCAGAAGCTGCTGGCGATGTCCGTCTTCTCCCTCCTCTACATGCTCCTGATGGCCGCGCTGGTAGTGATGGCCTCCTTCATCTACAATATGCTGACAACCGTGGTGGGCCTGCGCGGGGTCCGCTTCGAGATAGAAGAGATCGCCGAAGGGGAGTGACCGCAAACCCGTGAAGATAAACGTAATATTCGCCGCCAAGGATTTCTCCCGGGCCTCGCTGGTCCTGGAGATGCTGTCCCGCCAGGGCTACTCGGTGCTGACCGCCCACAAGGCCCGCGAGGTCATGGGGCTGCTGGCCGAGAAGAGCTTCGACCTGCTTATAGTCGGTCAGAACCTGGCCGACGAGGAAGGCCTCAGCTTCCTCAAGAACCTCCGGGCCAAGAACAAGGCGCTGCCGGTCATAGCGCTGCTCGAGTCGCCGGACACCTACCTCGACCACATGCCCTCCGGCCTGACGGCCGAGACCTTCCACCTGCACGGCTCCTCGGGGTCGCCCAAGATCACCTACAAGCTGGCCTTCTTCCAGCTGGGCGCCGACGAGTGTCTCAGCTACAGCCAGGACCTGCACGAGAGCATGGCCCGCGTGCGCGCCGTGGTGCGCCGCACCGCGTCGGTGCAGCCCGAAGAGATCACCAAGATGAACGAGATAGAGCTCAACATGTCGAGCTATACCGTCAAGATCGCCAACAAGGAGATCACGGTCACCGCCAAGGAGTTCGACCTGCTCTACGTCTTCCTCAGCTCCCCTAACCGCGTCCTCTCCCGCCCTTACCTCATTGAGCGCGTCTGGGGCTACAACTACTTCGGCTCCCCCAGGACCGTGGACGTGCACGTCAGGCGCCTGCGCGCCAAGATGGGCAAGGCCGCCCGCTACGTCCACACGGTGCCCTGCGTAGGGTACAAGCTCGTGCCCGGCTCGAAATAACGGAGGTTCCGCTCATGGCTTACAAAGTCCTCATAATAGACGACGACACCCATCTCAGGGAAGGCCTGGCCGAAGTGCTGGACGCGGAAGGCTTCGCCTGCACGGAGGCCGGCAACGCCAAGTCCGGCATCGACTCCGCCAAGAAACACACCCCGGACGTAGTGATCATGGATATACAGCTGCCCGACTCCAGCGGCTTCCAGATCTGCCAGGAGCTGCGCAGGCACTCGAAGGAATTCGTGCTGATCATGATGACCGGCCGGTTCCTCTCCGCCGAGGAGAAGACGCAGGGCTTCGAGCTCGGCGCCGACGAGTACATCACCAAGCCCTTCGACATACAGGAGCTGTCCATACGCATAAGGCAGCTCCTGTCCAGGAAAGGCAAGTGAAGCGCGCGCTGCTGGCCGTCCTCCTGGTCCCCTTCTTCTTCGCCGCGCCAGCCCGCGCGGCGGGCCCGGAGATGGAACTTTATTTCGAGGCGATGGACGGGGCCAGCTGGCAGTGGTTCTTCATGGCCGACGCCGCCCGGCGCCGCCTGCCCGCGGCGAAGATGGAGGTGCTGCCGCTGGTCGCCAAAGGCGAGAGCGGCTGGGTCTCCAAGCGGGGGGAGCCGGAGCTGGAGGAGTCGGCCAGGATAGCCTGGATCTCCGCCGAGCGGCCGGACGCCCTTTTCAACTATCTCAACGCCCGCTCGCTGAGCCCCTGGGCCGACGGCTGGCGCGACGCCGCGCTGTTCAGCGGCCTCGACCCCGACGAGCTGGGGAAGAAGTCCGCGGAGTCACGCGAAAAGCTCCTCGGCGGCCTCTATGACCGCGCGGCCGCCCGCAAGGCGGACGCCACCGCCCTTTACATAAACGGCAAGCTTTATGAGGGCGGCCAGCGGCTTCTGGAGCTCTACGGCGCGGTGAACGCCGCCCTGCCCGAGGCGGAGCGCCTTTATAAACCGGCCGCGCCCGCTCCAGGCAAACCCGCCGCCGCGGTCCGGACCCCCAAACTGTGGGTGCTGGGCTCGGAGAAGGACGGCGTAGCCGGCGACCCCAACGTGACTGGCGCCTTCAAGCGCTATTTCGCAGGCCTGCGCCCCAACGAGCTGGACTACGCTTCTTCGGCGGCGCGCAAGCTGATCAAGTCCCCCAAGTCCCTGCCGGCCTACGTCATAGAGGACACCCCGGAGGTCCGCAAGGCCTTCGGCCAGGCCATAGCGGCCGGGGCCTTCGAGGCGGCGGGGAAGAACTTCGTTTATTACGACAAGGGCCGCAAGGCGCTGCTGCCCGGCGCGAAGAAGCTGCCCGGAGAGCTGGAGGTCTTCGTCATGAGCCAGTGCCCTTACGGGGTACAGGCCGAGAACTCGCTGCTCGAGGCCCGGAGCAAGGGCCTGCTGCCGAAGGGCACGAAGATAGTCCTGCGCTACATCGCCGACCCCATCACCGACGAGAAAGGGACCGTGACCGGCTTCAACAGCCTGCACGGCACCCCCGAATGGGAAGAGAACGCCCGCCAGCTCTTCATCCAGAAGCATTTCCCCGACAAGTTCTTCGCCTACCTCGCCGAGCGCAACCGGGACGTCATGTCCAGCCGCTGGCAGGCCGCCGCGGAGTCCGCCGGCGTGGACACCGGGAAAGTCTCGGCCGGCTTCGAAGAGGCTAAGTCTCTCCTCGCGGACAATGTCCGTCGCGCCAAGGAACTGGGCATAGGAACCTCCCCGACCTTCCTCGTCGAGGGGCGGGTGCTCGTCACCGGCATAGGCGGCCTTATCCAGGTGGAGGGCTTCGGGAAAGTCCCGGCCCAGGCGGCGCCTCCCGGCCAGGGCTGCTCGCAATAAAGAAATAATTCGGAAACACGGTTTTGTGATAATATCCTTGGCGGCGCCCAGGCGCGCGACCCACGGAGACCATTTTTATTATGACGCAGAGAAGGAAAAGAGGCCGGCTTTTTTACAAGTTCCTGTTCGTGTTCCTGATAGTCTCGCTGGTGCCGCTGGGCATAGTGGGCTACTACCTGGTAAACCTCACGCAGGTCACTCTTAACAAGGCCATCACCCGCGACCAGGAATCCCTGGCCGTCGGCTTCGCGGATACCGTCGCCACCTACATAACTTCCTTCCGCAACGTGCTCTACGACGCCGCGCACCTGAGCGATTTCGTCGGCATGGACGTGGCCAAGCAGCAGAACATGGTCAACAATATCATGCAGCTGCACGCGGCCTTCCTGGAGATCTCGGTCATCGGCGCGGACGGGCAGGAGACGGTGCGCATCGGGCGCTTCCTCAAGGACAACAAGCTTCGCGACTTCTCCGGCGACGGCGTCTTCCAGAAGTCCGTCACCCGCGGCGAGTTCATCGGCGGCCTGGAGCGCTACATGGGCTCCTACCCGACCCTTACCATCGGCATACAGATAGTCAACCCCGGCGACAACCGCGCCGTCGGGGCGGTGCTGGCCAAGCTCAGCCTAAACGGCCTCTCGGGTATACTCAAGACCAGCTTTCCCGAGAGCACCCACACCCAGGCCGCGGTGATAGATTCCAGCGGCTTCCTGGTCGCCCATTCCAACCTGGACGAGGTTTACAAGTCCGACGCCAGGCTGCCCGAGGACGTGCTCAAGATCCTGCTGCAGAACGACGCCAAGACCGGCGGCGGCGAGATACTGCTCGACAACGGCGACCGCGTGCTGGGCGCCTTCGCGGAGGCGGAGGAGCTGGGCTGGGTCATCTACATACAGCGTTCGGTGTCGGTCGCCTACCAGGCCTCCGCCGACATGCTCGAGCGCACCTACAAGATGGGCGGCATCGTGTTCTTCTTCGTGCTCTTCCTGGGCTACGCCGTCTCGCTGGTCATAGCCCAGCCTATCCAGGCGCTGCGCGAGGCCGCCATAAAGCTGGGCGAGGGCGACTTCGACTACCTGCCGGACCTCAGTATGCCCAACGACGAGATCGGCGAGCTGGCCCACACCTTCATGCAGATGAGCGAATCGCTCAAGGTCAAGACGGCCGAGATCATGTCGGCCAAGGACGAGCTTGAGCGGCTCAACCGCAGCCTCGAGAACCGCGTCGAGGCCCGCACCCGCGAGCTGCGCAGCGCGCAGGACGAGCTGATCAAGAAGGAGCGCCTGGCCGCCATCGGGCAGATGTCCTCCGTCGTAGGCCACGAGATCCGCAACCCCCTGGCCGTCATCAACAACTCCATCTATTTCATCAAGACCAAGCTGGGAGTCGCGCCCGTGCCGCCCGACCCCAAGATGCTCAAGCATATCTCCATCATCGAGTCGGAGATCCGCCAGGCCAACGGCATCATAGACGAGATCCTGGGTTTCGCCCGGACGCGCGAGTTCAACCTCAAACCGGTATCGCTCAACAACTATCTCGAGGACCTGACGATGTCGTTCCCTTTCCCGGCGCACGTGGAACTGGTCAAGGACTTCGCGCCCGAGAACCCCGGCGTCAACATAGACGCCGACCAGCTGACCCAGGCCCTCCGCAACCTGATAAAGAACGGCATCGAGGTCATGCCCGAGAGGGGAAAGGTCTATGTCCGCAGCGAGGTGGTCTCGCAGGACTGGGTCAGGATAGACATAGAGGACACCGGCCAGGGCATACCGAAGGAAGTGGTCGAGAAGATCTTCGCGCCCTTCTTCACCACCAAGGCCCGCGGCACCGGCCTGGGCCTGGCGGTAGTCAAGAAGGTCACCGACGGCCACAAGGGCAAGGTCGAGGTGGTCAGCACCGTCGGCAAGGGCACCTGCTTCAAGATCTACCTGCCTATTGTAAATATCAGTCAAAATAAGTGATAATTGGGGGTCAGGTCTTTACTTTTGACTTGGCGGAGTCCGGCCTTTCCGAGGGGGGAGGTCAAAAGTAAAGACCTGACCCCTTCTCTATGGGAAGCAAAATACTTATAACCGACGACGACTCGCATCTACGCGAGACGCTCCGCGACCTCCTGGAAATGGAGGGCTACCAGGTGTTCGAGGCCGCCTCCGGCGCCGAGGCCATGAAAATGGTCGTCTCCGATTTCTTCCACGTCATCCTGATGGACTTCAACCTGACCGACAAGACCGGCATCGAGGTCATCAAGGACATCCGCAAGCTCAACACCGACAGCCAGATACTCATGATGACGGCCCACGCCTCGCTGGATACCGCCGTCAAGGCCATACAGGAGTCGGTCTACGACTTCCTGATAAAGCCCGTCGATTTCAATTACCTGCGCCGCGCCATCAAGAAGGCCGAGGAGAAGCTCTACCTCGAGCAGGAGAACAAGCGCCTCATCGATATGCTGCGGCGCAACAACGAGCAGCTCGACCGGCTCAACAACATGAAGTCGAAATTCCTGTCGATGGCTTCGCACGATCTTTCCAACTCGCTGATGACGCTGCAGATCAGCTTCGAGATGCTGGCCGGCACCATAAAGCCCAACGACGACCAGAAGAAGAAGATGGATTTCATCACCGCCAGCATCACGCAGATCTCGCGGCTGATCGGCGACCTGGTGGACTGGGCTTCCATCGAGCAGGGCAAGTTCCGGCTGGAGAAGAACTATTTCGAGATGGACAAGATGGTCGCCGAGCTCGTGGCCGGGCCCAAGGCCCGCGCGCAGCAGAAGAGCATCGAGGTCGACTACAAGGTCGGCCAGGGCCTCAAGATGGTCTGCGCCGACAAGCGCCGCATCGGGCAGGTGCTGCTCAACCTCCTGGAGAACGGCATCCGCCACACGCAGCGCGGGGGCAGGATCACGGTCTTCGTGGACAAGCTCGACGATTCGGTCTGCGTTTCCGTGACCGACAACGGCGAGGGCATCCCCGCCGACGTGCTCACCAAGCTTTTTCAGAGTTTTTACCAGCCGCAGGGCGGCAAGTCGCCGCACGGACGGCTCGGCCTCGGCCTGAGCATCTCGAAAGAGATAATCCAGAGCCACGACGGCCGGATATGGGTGGAATCGGAGGGGGAGGGGAAAGGTTCCTCCTTCAAGTTCACCATCCCTTTCGCCAAGGAAGGGTCCCAGAAAGAGGGCGCGCCCCAGACGCAGCAGCTGCCCAAGCAGCCGCCCGCCCAGCAGCAGTAAAGGCCGGGGCCCCGCGGGGCCCGGCATAGAAAACAAGGTAAGGAGCTAGAAACATGGCAAGCCCCAAAAAGACGGTGACGGTGCTGATAGCGGACGACCAGACCCTTTTCCGGGAGGGGATAAAAGACCTCCTGGAGGACGAGAAAGGCATAACGGTGGTAGGCGAGGCCTCCAACGGCCCCGAGGCCGTCGCGATGGCCAAGAAGCTCAAGCCCGACGTCATCCTGATGGACATAAAACTCCCCCAGATGGACGGCGTCTCGGCCACCCGCGTCATCCGCAAGGAAGTCCCGGCCACCAACGTGCTGATACTCTCCTCCTACGAGGACGAGGCGCACATCACCGAGGCCATACAGGCCGGCGCCAACGGCTACCTGTCCAAGATGCTCCCGGCCAGCGAACTGGTCCACGCTCTCAAGACCTTCACCGCCGAGGGCGTCATGATACCGCAGCCCATCATGGGCAAGCTGATACAGGGCCTGCGCCAGATGGGCCCCGGCGGCTACGACAGCGCCCCGGACAGCCTGACCGCGACGGAGATAAAGGTGATGTCGCTGCTCGGCAAGGGCAAGAGCAACAAGGAGATCGCCGCCGAGCTGGGCTGCTCCGTCAAGACGATCAAGAACCACCTCAACAGCATCTTCCAGAAGCTGGGCGTCAACAACCGCACCGAGGCGGTCGTAAAGGCCATAGAGAAGGGCCTGATCTCGCCGGAAGACGGCGCCAGGTAAAAGCCGGGCGGGGGGACACCGTGCCGAATGGTGCCCCCGGCCGCCGGAGAAAGGCGTCCGCCCCGGGCGGGCGCCTTTCCATTGCCGGCCGTGAAACAGTAATTTAACAACGCGCGCGTATAATATCAAAGGTATTGAAAAACTCCCTTTTTGGTGGTATAACATCGGGAAGGAAAAAGAGGGCGGAAGAAAGCGCTGAAATGACGGAACTCGATTTTTTAGCCTGCCTGCCGCGGCCCGGCCGGGTCTTCGCCGGCCTGAGGCTGAGGCGTGGGCAGAACCTGGTGGAGTACATGCTGATGCTGGCCGTCATAGTCAGCGTGGCCCTGATGCTGGGCATAGCCTTCCACCGGAAGTTCCTGGGCGGCTTCTTCACGCTGATAGGGATGATCATCGGCGGGGGGGCGCCCAGCTGAGCGGCGGGGACCTTATGCGGCCGAACGAAAAAGCGAAAGGCTGGGGGTGGACCGGGCTGAGGCGCGCCGGGCAGGTCCTCATTCCCTCCGTCTTCATGATCCCCACGCTGTTCCTGTTCGTCTACCTCCTCTTCGAGACCGCCAAGATCTCCCGCGAGAAGATACGCCAGCAGTTCGCCGTGGACTCGGCCGCCTTCATCCAGATGGGCGACTACACCAACTTCTTCAACCGCACGGCCTACGTCAACGGGGCTTTCCCCTACCGTATCTTCAAGGAGGCCTTCGAGTGCCCCACCCTGGCCCCGGGCACGGACCACGTCTACCAGCGCAGCCAGGGCACCGGCGACGTCTGCCTCTACGACATGATGTACGACAACGGCGTCATTCCCAAGTACTCCGGGGATTCGGCGCGCCAGGTGGAACCGGAGCCGCTCGACAACGAGCCCAAGTGGACCATCGGCTACAAGGACACGCTGCGCCCCGGCATCAACGACCTGCAGCCGGGCGATTCCCTCGACGACAGGCTCATCCTGATAACCCAGAACCAGGGCCAGTACATAATGATCTTCTGGAACGAGGCTTCCGGCTTCGTTTACAAGTTCTACGCCCAGGTTTACACGCTCCTGGGCTCGGTGCAGGAATCCCAGTACACGGTCTTCAAGCGGCTTACGGAGAATTTCAACTTCTTCCGCAAGTCGTACTACCTCAACGCCAGCCCCCCGGAATGCGTCTCCAACCCGGCCTCCTGCGGTGAGCAGGGCATCACGGCCGGCGCCAATAATTTCAGGTCCAGGCGCATCTCCAAGAGCGACGGCAATTTCGCGATGCATTTCATCCAGAAGATAAAGTTCTTCTGCAAAAAGCCCGTCTCGGGGCTGCCGCCTTACCAGCTGGTGGAGACGCCCGACATAGATATGCCCTCGCCCGGGCTGTTCCAGGTGGCTTCGGTGGACAAGGGCACGCTGCGCCAGCTGGGGCAGGGCGTGGAGATCTTCCAGGGCTGGAACGCCGGGGGGAACTATTTCAACGTCCCGCTGGACACGCTGGTCTCCTGCCAGGAGACCGGCCGCCCCTGCGTGCACGCCCGCGTGGCCACGCAGTGCCCGGCCATGTGGGGCGGCGGCGGCAATAACTGCGTCTGGCCCAACCCCACGCCGAAATACCAGACGAGGCTCTATCCCTAAGAAGAAGGCATGTCCCGGAACCAGCACGATATGAAGACGCGACTGGAGGCCCGCGGCCTCTGGCCCCGCTTCGGCCGCCGGCGTAAAGGCCAGGCCATGACCGAGGTGGTGCTGCTGTTCCCCATCTTCATGATCATCGCCTTCCTGACGATAAAGATCTTCCAGCTGCTGGTGCTGGTGCAGAAGATGGAGATAGCCTCCTATTACGCCGGCCGCCGCTGGCAGCTGGAATCGCACATAAATATCGGCTACAGCCCGGACGACAAGAACCTCAAGCAGGAGATAGAGAAGGTCGTGCGCGGCTACCTGGGCTACGGTACCGACGCCCGCAACGTAAAGCTCGAAATAGAGCGAACCCAGGTGTGGAACGTTGTGACCATAACCGTCGAGACCCGGCCGCCCGGCCTGGGGCTGTTCTGCAAATATCCCAAGCAGACCATCTGCGCCCATCCCTACGGCCAGGCCTGCAATGACGGCTACGATTATATCTGCGGCGGCGGCAAGAAGCTGGAAGTCGTCAAATACGTTCCCAACCGCGACAGGCCCATACAGTTCGTGCTGCCCGGCCTGCAGTAGGCCTTGAAATTCCGGGTTTCGCCTGCTATAACATTGTTGCGAGCGCGGCCCCGGAGATGGCGAAGTCCCATTCCCCTGGCCGCAGGGTCTTTTTTTGGAGGATATATGGAAGAAAAGAAGCGAAATAAGGGGACCGGCGGGCTTTTCTGGCTGGTCCCGGTCGCCGCTTTTCTGGTAGTCGGCGGACTGATAGCCGTAGTCTCGATGAGGGACGCCGCGGAGAAGCTGGTCGGTCGTCCCCAGGCCGGCGGCCTTTCCGAGGGCTCCGCGCTGGGGGTGGCCTCCCGCGGTTCGGGTCTCGGCGACAGGGATTTCTTCTCTTCGGACGAGGACCTCTCAGGCGAGGCCCTGGACTCCTACGAGCGCCACAGGCTGGCGGTCGAGGACAGGCTTTACGATAAAAGCTCGTCGGGCAAGGTTACCGCTTTCCAGCAGGGCGGCGCGGCGGGCGCGCA
>DNQL01000300.1 GCA_003500765.1 Elusimicrobiota bacterium
GCGGCTGCCGGTACCGGGGCCGCCGTTCCAGCGGAGGCGAAGCCGCGCGGCTTCAGATGCCGCCCGGCGATGACCCCGTCTATCCGTCCCTCGGGTCCGCAGGAGACCAGGTCGACGAATTTCTTTACCTCGCGGGCGTTGCCCGGCCATTTATACTCCTGCATCATGGCCCTGGCCTCGGCGGTGAACGAAAGCCTCCGTCCGCCCTTGGTAAAATGGCGCACCAGCGGGAAAAGGTCGCAGGGGCGCTCGCCCAGGGGCTTAAGCTTTATCGTGTATCCCTGCACGCGCTGGAACAGGTCGAAGCGCATCCTGCCGCGCGCGATAAGTTCCTTCGGATCCTCGAGCGTGGCGCTGATGACGCGGAAATCGGAGGTTTCGGCCCGCTCCGACCCCAGCGGGTGGAAGGTCTTCTCCTCGATGGCTTTCAGCAGCTTCATCTGCATGTTCGGGCTCATCGTGCCTATCTCGTCGAGGAAAAGCGTGCCCTTATGCGCCTCCAGAAGGCGGCCTTTGCGCGCCTCGCCGGCGCCGGTGAAAGCGCCCTTCTTGTAGCCGAAAAGCTCCGCCTCCAGCAGGTCCTCCGTGTAGGCCGAGCAGTTGATGGCCACGAAAGCGCCGGGGCGGCCCGAGCGGTCGTGGATGATGCGGGCCAGCGAGGTTTTGCCGGTGCCGGAAGGCCCCAGTATCATGACCGGCAGGTCGGTCGGCGCGTAGCGCAGCGCCTCGGTCACGGCCGCGCGCAGTTCCGGGTCCTCGGTCACGAAAGCCGATTCGAAGACGTCGGTGCCCGCGTCCAGTTTCCTGTTCTGTACGAATTTGCGGATGATGTCGGCGATGTTGGACTCTTCGTTGCCCTTGGCGTAGAAATCCCTCGCGCCCAGCTCGTAGGCCCGGTCGATTATATCCTCCGAATCCGAGCTGGAGACCACCACGCAATAGAGCCCCTTCTCCGCGGCGGCCTTGATGGCCTTGAGGCCCGAGTAATCGTCGTCCGGCCCCAGCATGAGGTCGAAGAAGCCGATATCATAGCGCTCACGGTCCAGGTAGCCCAGCGCGCTTTTCAGGTCGCCGGCCATGTCTATCTTATGGCCGGCCAGCTGGGCGGCCATGACTTTCTGGGCCAGCTTGTCGTCCTCAAGGACTAAAATGTCGAGTTTTCCCATATGTGCCTTTTGAAAAGGAGTGTTTTCCAGTGAAAATAAACCCCCGGATATTATACTCAAAATGCGGTTTTAAGGGCAGTAAAAGCAAAAATAGTTGACCAAAAGGCTGTCGGTTTGGTGGCATTAAAATTGCTCTATTGTTCATGAAAGGCTATAATCCAGGAGGGGATGTTCTTATAACAATATGTCGATGCTGGCCTCGTTTTTCGGAAGGTTCTTCGGCGCCGACTCTTTCGGCGGGTTTTGCGGGGGCCGCTGCGTCTGAACTCTCGGTATACAAGGAAGGGCTATCATGGCGAAAGGTTTAAGGGCGGGAATTCATACGGGAGCGAGGACTTCCGCGGCTTTGATGGGAGCGCTCAAGCTGGCGCAGCTGGCGGGCCTCAGCGAAGAAGAATTTGAGAAGCAGCTGGCGGCGCTGGAGAACAACCGCTTCTTCCAGATCCTCAAAACCTCCGGGGCGCTGCGCGTCTCGGAATACCCCGCCGCGCGCTACGCCGCCCTTCATAACGCCGGCCGGGGCATGAAGCTCTCCGCCGGCGGCCTGCCGGAACTCGAGGACGGCAATGGCGACCTGGTGGGACTGATACAGGGCATCGGCCAGGAGAATTTTGAGTCTTACTTCCTGCGCGACGGAGCCATGAGCGACGCCGACCGCGCCCGCGAATGCGGCATAAGCCCGGCGGACGCCGCCCGCCTGCGCGATTTCGTCAACCGCGTCTATATGCAGGCCGAGTTCGAGGCTCCCGCCGAAGGCCCCGAGTCGGCCGTCTTCAGCGCCGTCGCCGGCATAGACCTCGAAGACGGCATACCGGTCCTGGCTTTCTTCCACCGCGAGATCTGGAAGGGCAGCTACAAGGTTGACAACGACAAGCTTACGGAAGTTATGCGCGATATGCCGCTCTCCGAGCGCGACGGCGTGGAGAAAGTGCTCAAGCGCGTCGAGTTCGCCGAGAAGCGCAAGACCACGCTCTACCGCGCGCTCGAGATACTCATAAGCGTACAGGCCGACTACCTGCGCACCGGCGAACCCGGCCGCCGCCGACCGCTCTCGCAGAAGACGCTGGCCAAGAACCTCGAGGTCCATCCCAGCGTGCTCAACCGCCTGGTCTCCAACAAGTCCATACGCATGCCCTGGGGCATGGAAGCCCCTATGGTCACGCTGCTGCCTACTTCCAAGAGGGTCAACCTGGAGCGGCTTTTTTCCATCGCCGAACAACACCCGGCTTTCAGCGATGAGAAACTGCGCTCGGAGCTCAGGACCCGCCACGGCGTGGACCTCTCGCGCCGCTCCATCGCCCAGTACCGTAAGGACATGGCCATAGCCTGCTCCGGCGCGCGTTAAATTTACAGGATATAAGGAGAAACAATGAAAAGCAAAAAAGTTAAGGGTTTTGTCGCGGCCGCCGCGGCCATCATGCTGGCGGGCTGCACCGCCGGCCCCGATCAGGGCTCGGTAAAGATAGTGTCCATAAAGCCCGCCAAGGACGCCGTCATCCGCGTGGACGACCGCCTGGACGTGGAAGTTACCCTCGAATACACGCTCAAGGGCGAAAGCGGCCAGCTATCGCTGCTCATACAGAACGAGGACGCCGCCGGCGGCGACATGTTCATAGCTTCCGAGCGCCACGAGCTTGCCGCCGGCAGCGGAACATTGACGCTCAAAAAGAGCATCATCGTGCCCCAGACCACCAAGATCGGAGTTCATACCCCGATCTTTGTCGGCGGCGTCTACAAAAAGACTTCTATCACGGACCACCGCCGCTACAAGGTGGAGCCGAAAAAATAAGTGGATTTCAGGAATTACTGACGAAGAAGTCTACAGTGAACTTATCCGGACCTTTAAAGGCGATTACCTCGGTCGTCAGTGGTCTATCGCGCCGGACGATCCGGTAGAGGTAATAAGGCGGGCGCATGGGGAGGCTCCGTTAAAACAACTGAGGAGCCTCATGATACTGACCGGCAACCGCCATCTCTCCCTGAGTCCGAGAGAGGTGGGCCATCGGCTTTGGGACCCGCCGCGGCCTGCGCCCCGAAAGTGAATTTCCCGTGTTCTGCGTGTTGTCCCGGAACCAGGGCAAATGTATAATCGTAAAGATAGCGGATACTAATCGCCCAAAACTAGGACAGAATTATCGTTGATTTTCTCTTTCCCGCGGGCCTTTGCGCATCGCGGGACAATTGAAGCGTAGAGACGCTTTCTGCAAAAGAGGAAAAGGCTTTTTGATGGCACTATCGGATGTCCTGGACGACCATCTTTTGACCGATAAAAAAACATGCTCGAGCGAGACTTAAAAAAATACGCGGGACTATTCTCCGGATATACCGAGCTGAGGCTTCAGGAAAATAGAAGCCTTGATATCAATCTCATAAACGGAGCCCTGGTTTCTAACGCAAAGATTTCAACGGGGGGGGCTTCCGCCAGGGTTTATAAAAAAGGATCCTGGGGCTTTTCATCGGCCCCGGGCATGGATTCGGAGTCTGTTGAGTATTGCCTGAGAAAAGCCGCCGATAACGCCGCGTTCCTGGATTCCCGGCAAAAACTGGGCAGTGGCGACCCTGAGGCGTATTCATGTCTTTCCTTCATGGATATCCGCGCCGGCGGACCACGAAAGACACAAAAAGAAATAATCGAGTTCCTCAGGGAGGTGGATAGGTATATTGTAGCGTCCTGCAAAAATCTGCGGAGCAGGCGCTTGTGGTTCGGGAGCATCGACAGCGAAAAAAGTCTGCTGACCTCGGACGGCTCATCCGTATACTCCATGCTTCCCAGGACGAGAATCATAATCTATCTTTCCGGGGAAAAAGACGGCAAGAAAGCGGATTTAAGAAAGATATTGGGCGCGGGAAGGCAGTTCGAGGAGGCTTTTAAAGATCCCGCCGGTTTATTCGCCGAAATAGACGCCCTTGGAGAGCACCTGAATAAAAAACTGGACGGCGTTGTCCCCGACGCGGGGACATGGGACTGTGTCCTTTCCCCTGAGATGAGCGGTATGCTCGCTCACGAGGCGGTCGGGCATACCGTGGAAGCCGACCACGTGTTATCCGGAGCGGTGACTCGGGACCTGCTGGGAAAAACTGTCGCCAGCCCGCTTGTATCACTGACCGATTTTGCGTATGAGGCGTTCGGGAAAGACTGTCCCGTGCCCATCCGCGCCGATGACGAGGGAGTCGGGGCTGTTGATGCCGAGATAATCAAGGAAGGGGTATTGAAATCTTATCTGCACAACAAAGAGTCGGCGGCGCGCTTTCGGTCTGTGGCCGCGGGCAACGCCAGGGCTTCTGAATTCAGCGACGCGCCCCTGATAAGGATGCGGAATACGGCCATCCTTCCCGGCAGCAGTAAATACGAGGATATGCTGGCTTCCGTGGATAACGGGTACCTGTTGCTGGTAAGCGGCGACGGCCGGGCCGACTCAACAGGTGAATTCATGTTCGGGGTCGTTGTGGGCTACGAGATTAAGAGGGGGCGTATCGGGAGGGCTATCAAAGATACGACGGTTTCGGGAATGGCTTTTGACGTTCTGCGGTCGGTATCGATGGTTTCTGACAGATTCGGGTGGTTAAACGGCGGGATGTGCTCCAAACCGCAACGCGTTACGGTCGGAATGGGTGGGGCGGATATTAAGTGCCGGGTGCAGGTCGGGGGCAAATAAATGTCCAAAGCAGGAATCGCCATGGAGTATTTGACCGCCGCGCAACTGAAGGGCGCTCAAAAGGCCCAGTGCCTGGTCGTTGAAACCGAAAAGCACATAATGAATTTCGAGACCGGAAGTGTTTCTATGTTCCGGACGTCGCGGGATCTGGATGTCCGGGTGACGGCGTTATTTGACGGGCGGCGCGGAGATATATCCCTCAACGGATCAGCCGCCGGCGGCCTGGATGCCGCTATGGCCGAATTGGAGGCCTCCGCCGCATCCGCGGAGGCGGACCCCGCTTGGGACATCGCGCCGTTCAGGCCTCCAGAGCAAAGGGAGAGAGCGGTTCCAGGTCCGGCCCCGGAAACGATGCACGCGCGCATCAAGGAATTTTATACGGAAGCGAAGAGGCTCTATCCCGGCCTGAATTTCCTTCTTGCGTGGCTGAGTTTTACCAGCGAAATCAAGTGCCTCCGGAATTCAAACGGATTGGCCGCGGAATCGGCTTGCGGCGTGTACGAGCTGGCGCTGGTGTTCTGCACTAAAGCTGCCGGAAAAACTTCCACGTTCAACCATTTTGTCGGCAGTTCAAAGGACCTTGGCCGCCCGCTACTGGACTGGGGAGGGCTTGACCGCCTTTTGCGTGAATCCGGTGAACATGCGGCGGCCAGGTCCCTGAGCGAAAAGTTTGTCGGAGAAATTGTTGTTTCTCCGGAATGCCTCTGGGATTTCTTTAGGTATATCTTCAACGATTGTTTAAAGGACGGCAGGGTTATTTCGGGAACCAGTATTTATCGCGATAAACTGGATTGCCCCATTGCGCACCGTGAGTTGTCGGTGCGCTCTCTGCCGTCCTCTCCGGAGCTGGCGACCGGCTACTCCCTGACTAAAGACGGTTTCATGGCCCGCGATCTGACACTGATAGAAAATGGGGTACTGAAATCGTTTATTTTAAGCAGTTACGCCGCAGGCAAGACGGGGCTTCCTTATGTCTCTAACGACGGGGAATGCTATGTGATAGAGCCGGGAAGGAAAAGCTTTTCCGAACTGATAAGAAACGTGGAGCGTGGATTGCTTGTTACGCGGTTTTCGGGCGCCGAGCCGAATGAGAAGGGGGATTTTTCCGGGATTGCAAAGAACAGCTTTTATATAGAGGGCGGGAAGATACTGTTCCCGGTTTCCGAGACTATGATTTCGGGGAATATCCCGCGCATGCTCCAGGAGATATCCGGTATTTCAAAAGAGCGGGTAAATTCGGGTTATTCGATCTATCCCTGGATAGCGTGCGCCGGAATAACGGTTTCCGGAAAATAGCGATGGCCTTATGGCCCATATCCTGCCGGGTCTTATGGCACTTAACGCGGCAATAGAATCCTGCTACGTTATATCCGTAAACTTCCTTGTAATCGGGGGAATCGGCCCCCGGGTATCCACGATCCGGCCGTAACCGGATGTATCCAGGGAAAGCAAAACTACATTTTGCTTTCCCTTTTTTTTATCGAAGTTGGAGAAATCTGGGGAAAAATAGTAGAATATTACTGAGGGGTGGCAATAAACTATGGCAAATAACGACAAGATACTCGTGGCTTTACTTGTTTCGCTCGGTCTCTTTACTACGGTTCAGGCCGGACAGTATGTCGGGTCTCTTTCCGAAAATGAAAAGATCGAACTGCTCTCCGTTTCGGCCGATACGGAAGACGTGGTCTCTCCTGTCGATCCTTCGATGATTTCTTCCAGCGGCTCGGCTCAGGGAACCTAGAGACTGGTCTGAAGTTCGCAATGAGCCTTTCTGCGGATATACCCGGGGCATAATAATTGCCCCGGGTTCTTTTTTCTATGGAGACATTGGTTATAACGCTGGGTTATAAATGCAATTTCCGCTGTGAACATTGTATTGTCGGGAAAAAAACTGAAATCGGGCTTACCGAGAGAGAAAAAGAATTGATAGCGGAATCCGTTTGCAGATATGGTACAAAACATGTCCTTTTTGTCGGAGGCGAGCCGACGTTGTATGTGGAGGATATGAACGACATTATTTCCCGGTTCGAGGCGGTGAAGCCGGAACTGAGGATGACCACGAATGGCCATTTCGCTCAGACCAGGGAAAAGGCCATGGCCGTTCTGGAGTCTATTCCGAAGTTGTCCGGAGTTAACCTTTCTTATGACAGCCTGCACGC
Source organism: Elusimicrobiota bacterium (assembly GCA_003500765.1). Lineage (GTDB taxonomy): Bacteria > Elusimicrobiota > Elusimicrobia > Elusimicrobiales > UBA9959 > UBA2231. Next base: position 6,982 of record DNQL01000300.1, read on the forward strand.
AAAGTTCCTGCCGGAAAAAAATATCGAAAATCTTTATTCAGCGTGTAAGGAGAAAGGGCTGGACTTCGCGGTGCTGATGGCTTTGCGGTCCCCTATGGACCTGGTGATGCTCAAGGGGTTGCGGAAAATAGGCGGCTTCAAGGTCTGGATACAGAAACTCCTGCCGGCGGGTTCCGCACGCGACAACGGCCTTGGGTATAAATATCCGAGTTTCAACGAACAGGTGCTCGCGGCGTGCTGTCCGACCAGAAAGAAAGTAATCTACATGTGTGGGCAGGGGTTTACCATCTGCTGCTCCGGGCTGGTATTCGAAACCAAGACCAATAGGTTCGTTTTTCCTACTGTTGAAGCCCTTTTGTCGAGCGAGTTCTATAGATTGATGACCGAGAGCAACTTCGGAGAGATCATTAAAGAATTTGGGCTTTCAGGACTTGAAATGCTTCCGGAGGATTCCGAGCCGTGCACTCTGTGCGAGCATATCTACAAGGCTAAGTACGGGGCGGATTTGTGACGTTTTGTGGGTCAAGGTCCGCTGGCTATGCCGATCGGCCCGCGGGTTTTTTTCGAATTCTTTTCTTTGCGGTATCTGTGTTGCCGTCACTGGCCGGCTGTATGTCTCGGGAGCCGGGCGCAGATTCGTGGGGCGTGGTGGTGGGTTCGTTGCCGGAAAATATCAGCGTTAGGAATATAACGGACGGGACGGTGTCATATATATTCCACCAGACGCATGAACCTCTATTCCGCCAGGAGGACGGCCAGAACTTTACCTCGAGAGTGCTACTGGGTTGGTCGCGGAATATCGACTGCACAGAGTATAAATTCTGTCCCGACACCTCTCTGAAATTTGATGAGGAAATCGCGTTCTCCGCAGAGTTCTTAAATTCATTCATTGGCGGGGTTACCCAGAAAATAACTCCTGACTTCACGGTCGTACTGGAGGGGGGGTGTTCTATCGTCCGTTTCCCGGAGGGCCGGCCCGGATATTTGTCTTTTCTGACGCGATATGACAATGCTCCTTCGGTGGAAATAAAAGGAGTGGCATATGGACTGGGATTTTTTTATGTGAGCACCGTGACTAACAATGAAATAGAACTGTCCAGAAAAATCCCTGAGAGCCGGGGGTACAACCGTGTTCGAATTTACGCCTATCAAGGGGAGAAAGATCAAAATCTGAGGAATAGAGGAATCTCGGATTTTAACCGGTTGTCTTCGTTTCAGCAGCCTGCCTGGATAAAAGGCAGTTATTTGAGTTTCGATAATATCGAACTTCGCGTGGCGAGTCTTGCCATAAATCACCCCGATGTTAATTTCAGGCGGGTAATATACAACTGCATAGATGTTGACGAGTTCAGGCGGGCGATCATTCCCGCAAGAAAAGAATTCTATGACGTCCAGACACTCCTGCCTGTCGGCGTACCGGGAGCCAAGGGGGGGCTTCCGCGGCAAACTTGTTCGGTGCCTGGACGGTTTGCGGGCAGGAAGATCGTACTGGCCAACGAGCGGGCGGACAATTCCGAGCAGCTCCGGGAGTATGTGAAAAAATTTAACACGAAGACCGGCTTGATGATGAGCGTGAAGCAATACAAGCCAGGTTCGCTCGATGCTGAACTGCTGAATTCCGGCAAGCCGCGGGACTATGATATCGCGTTTATCGTGACCGCCAATTCCTCTCCGGACCAGGAAGGCTTTTTCGCGTTTTATTCGGGCAAGGTCCGTGTAATAGATCATATTCCGGAGAAAATCCTGAGAGGCTATGGAATTCTGGATAGCGAGGTCGATCCAGAGAAAAAAAAGGCGATGGCTGAAGAGCTTGCCGACAGATTTAGGGACGATGCGTTAGCGTTGCCGCTCTATCAGACTTTTGCGCGCCTCTACTACCCGCCCGGGATAAAAAATCTGGCGGTGGGACGCGGATTTGCTGAAATCCCGGACATAGGGGATTTGAGATGGTAAGGTTGTTAGCGCGTATCCTCGCCTATAACTGGCGGCACTACGCGGTGTCGGTGCTGGTGTTCGTCGCATTCTGGCAGGCTTTCTCGGTGTTTTCGGCGGTGCGGGTGGCGGACGACAAGCTGCTGACCGCGATGCGGCAGAACGCGGCGTATTTCGAGAAGGCGTTCCTTGAAGGCGACGTCTTTGAGACGCAACGGATAATCTGGCGCGTCAAGAACGAGAACATCAAGCGCATAACCTTCCACCCCGTGCAGTTCGAGGACAGCCGCTGGATATTCAAAGAGGCGGTGGTCGGCAATCTATACGACCGGCCGCGTGCCCAGCTCTCGCGCGATGTGCCCTTTATCTCCAACGGCGCCGAACTGGGGCATTTGGAATACGTTATAGACCTGGTGGACGTGAACGCTGCGGTCTTCTCCCAGAACTATATCCTGTTCATCACCGTGGTCTTCTTCTTCCTGGGCCTGCTGGCGGTGTCCAATATGGGGGCGATCCAGACCCTTGTCGCCATAGAGAAGTCGGTCAACGAGATAAATGCCATAACGGAGTCCGGCAAGAGCGATATCATCCGCGATTCGATCAAGAAGAATATCTCCCGCCTTCCCCCGGGCATCATCGGTACCCCTTTCGCGCAGATGACCGAACGCATGAGCGGGGCTCTCGAACAGGCCGCGAGGCTTGAGAGCGAGCTTGCCGTGAGCAAGGCGGTGTCGGACATGGCCGCGCAGGTGGCGCACGACATACGCTCTCCTCTGGCGGCTCTTGGTGCGGCTACCAAGGACCTCGAGATCCCTTCCGACCAGCGCACGCTGATAGACGGGGCGGTGGGCCGCATGCAGGGTATCGCCGACGATCTTCTGCGGCGCTACCGCGCGCCGGGCGCGGAGAGCCGGCCGAAGGTGGAGACCTGCCAACTGGCCGGCCTTATCGAGCAGGTCGTGGCCGAAAAGCGCATCCAGCATAAGGAGCGGGCCGGGCTGAAGATAGGTTTCGATAATTCGGCCGACGGCGCCAGGGCGGCGGTAGATCCCAGGGAGTTGCAGCGCCTGATCTCGAACCTCGTCAATAACGCGGTCGAGGCTTTGGATAAATCCGGGTCGGTCTCCGTTGGTTTGTCGGCTGTGGACGGCAGGGTGCTGATAAAAGTTTCGGACGACGGTCGGGGCGTACCGCCGGAAATACTTGCCCGGCTGGGGCAGAAGGGGGAAACGCACGGCAAGGCCGGCGGCACCGGCCTTGGACTCTACCATGCCCGCACCAGCGTGGAGAGTTGGGGCGGAAGCCTGGCCATAGAATCAGAACCCGGCAAGGGGACCGCGATCACCATATCTCTGCCCGCCGCCGCCAAACCGGCTCCGGGCCTGCGCGCGGTTCTCCTGGACGATGACTCGCTGGTGCATATGAACTGGCGTATGGCGGCCAAGGCCGCCGGCGCGGAACTTAATGCCTATAAAACGCCGCAGGAGCTTATAGCCGCCGCTGAAACTCTCCCACGCGATATCCCTTTATATATAGATTCGGAGCTGGCTGATGGCGCGAAAGGCGAAGATGTCGCCGCCGAACTGCATGCTAAAGGTTTTTCCGATATCACCATGGCCACCGGCCACGGTCCCGATAAGTTCGCCCACCTCCCCTGGCTCAAGGTGACCGGCAAAGAGCCGCCCTGGGCCTGATTTCTTCAAAATATTTCGAAAAGCGGGCCAAAGGCCCGATTTTTCTTTTGAAAATATAAAGTCCTGATTTTCATAAAATTTTATCTTTTTGCTCTAAATCGCATGTTTTTTTGCGAAAAAAATGAGAAATATGCGGCATAAAAATTGCTCCATAACGGTTGACAGCCGAAAATGGAGGACAATCAAATGAATATCAAGAGCATTATAAATTCGCTGAATATGACCGAGGGGGATGTTCTGACGCTGGAGAAGGCCAAGGACCGCATCGAGTTCGAGGCGTTGCCTATAATGTCTGGACTGGACGCGGGCGATAATAACAAGTGCCGCCTTTACGAAGACTGGGAGTGTCCGTCGCTTGAGGGCAATTAAGGACGAACGGCTCCGCCGGCAAGGCGCAGCAGTCCCTTTCCCGTTGTGGTTAACGAGGGTTTATGCCTGATAGTGTCGTGTATCTTTACTCGATAGGAATAGCTTTCATTATTTCCGCGTTCGCGTCGGCGATGCTGGCTTTCGTGGTCGAGAAATACGACTTGTTCTGAGCTTTATGATGCCTGTGAAAATAATTTCGCTGGGAGATGATTTCGCGCGGTGGGCCGTGGGTTCCGAGGAAAGCGCCGCGGCGGGCCGCGCATTGTCCTTTATGAAGGAGGTCGTGTCTCCGAACCGGGAATATTACGAGGCGCTTGTGTTCGACGATATTCCCGCGGAGGACAGGCGGCTGAAAGCCGCGGCGTTGAGTTCGGAAAAGTACTATGAGAAGCGGGGGGAGATGGCGGAGGCTTTCGGCTATACCCCGGCCGCGCTGCGCCGGCTCGCCGCGGAATTCCTGGACGTCTTCCCGGACTGCGCGGCTGAGATGACGCTCGTCGTCATGCCTTCCCTGCGGAGGTTCAACGGGCGCGAGAAACTGGTTAACGGGACAGCCGTGGCCGGGTTTGGCGTAGAGTATTTTTGCGCTGGCCGTTATCCCGACGCCGCCGCCAGGGAGAAGGAACTGCGCCTCACCGCCGCCCACGAACTGTTCCATCTTTACCACGGGGCCAAGTCGGGGATCTGGCAGGCGCCCGGCGCGCCTGTCGTTACATGGCTATGGGCCGAGGGGCTGGCGGTGTACGCCTCCAAAGTCCTCTGTCCCGGCGCGACCGCCTCGGATATCCTCATGGATGAAAAGCTGGCCGCGGCCTGCGCGGGCGGATGCGCGGAGGCGTATAAAAAGATCTCGCCCGCCCTGCTCTCGGTTTCGGCGGAAGACCTGGGGAATATCTTTAACGGCGGCAGAAGTTACGACGGCCTGCCTTCCAGGATAGGCTACGCGATAGGATTCCTGGGGGTGGAGCGGCTGGCGGAGCGCGGTAATTCCCTGGCCGAAATGAGCGCCTGGTCCCCGGAGCGGGCCACGGCGGAGCTCAAGGCCGTTCTCGATTCCTGGTGACGGGGATAGCCCGGTCAGCGGGCCAGGTCGGGCCGCAGGACGGTGACGCGGCCGTTCTTCTGGTAGCTCACTACCGTTATCGGGATGTCTATCGCGTCGCGCAGGCCGCCCTCGCGCTCTATCTGGGCGAAGCTCTGGGCGGTCATACCGGCCGGCAGGGCGCCGGTCTGTTTCCACTTTATGTAGGCGTCGGTCATCCAGCCCTGTACTTTCAGCGGGCAGGGGAATAGGTAATTGCCCGGGGCCAGGTAGAGTGCCCCCATGTCAGGGTCCACGACGAAATCCACGTAATCCGAATCGGGCCGCAGGCCCATCCAGAGCTCGCCCGGGGGGAAGTCGGGCGTGGTGAAGAAAACGCCGTGCAGGTCGTTGTAGTAATCGGCCCTGTGCGATTCGGGGATGATATAAGGGCGCGGGCCGGCCTTGAGAATGCCGCTGCGGACTATCAGGTCCACCACCGGCGTCCCGTTGGCCTGCGCGTTGGACGTCCAATGCCTCATTATTCCTACGGACTGCGGCGCCACGCGGCGCACCGGCGCGGGGGCTCCCCAGTAATAGTAATGGTCCTGGCCGTTCATTCCTCCGTCGACGAAATTCACCTGCGTCAACTGCCCGGCCATGGCGGCCAGCTGGTCGGCCATGTGGGAGGTGTATTGTACGGCGGGGGAGTATGACCGGTCCGCGAGGGTGGCGACTGCTTGCGGTTCGGCGATGACGGGCGGAGCCGCCGGTGCGGCCCCCGCGAGTTGCGAGTAGGCTTCGCCGGAGGCGAAAGCGTTCAAGGCGGCGAGGTTTAGTATCAGGGCGGAGAAAAGGATCGAATTCTTTTTCATGGTTTACCTTTTGACTTGGTTCAGGGGATTGCGCTCGAAACTATTGCCGATGGCGTCCAGGACGGCTTCGGTCTCCGAGGAGTCGCGGCCGTATAACCGCAGCAGCGAGCCGACCAGCGCCCGCGAGTAATCGTTGCGCGGCAGCCAGTTGTCTTTAAGTATCTGGTAGGCGTTGGACTGCGCGTGCGGCGAGGAGAGCAGCTCGCTTTCGATGCTCTGGTTGGCCTGGTCGCGCAGGCTGGAGAGCTGGTGGTAGTAGGCTCGGATCACGGGGTTGGGACTCTTGCCCATCGCGGACCATTCGGAGACCAGTCCTTCCAGCAGGCTTTCGGTGAAATAGCCGAGCTCCCTGGAGAGGCGCCAGTTCGGCGCTTTGAGCTCCACCTGTTCGGCGACGAAATTGATTATGCCAGCCCTGGCTTTTTCTTCTTCGGTGGCGTAGCCGAATTCATATTGCGCGCCGGTGGGCCGCCAGGCTTCCATCTTCCTTATGGGCTCCGAGCTGTTGAACGGGCTGCCGTTGTCGAAAGGCCCCGGCTTCCATTCGAAAGGCTCGGGTTCATAGGCCCGTTCCAGCGGCACTATGCGGTAGGAATGCTGCTTCAGGTAGCTCTTCTTGTGGAAGATAAGGCCGGCGCCGAGGTAATAGACGCCGTGGTCGCCGCCGTTGAGGACTATGACGTCGCCGGGACGGAGGGACGAAGCCGGGGTCTTCCTGTAGTACATCGAGAGCAGCTGGTCGGCTTCCGGATTGCCGACATGGCGCAGCTTGCGGTGGTCGCGCAGGCCGGCGGCGGTGAAGGCGGCGTTGAAGCAGTTGGGCCCGCCGAAGCTGTATTCCAGGTTGAAGAGCGCCGCGGCGCCCCCGGGCAGGAAAGAATTGAGCGAGACTATTTCGTAGCCGGGATTTAGCGCGGCCAGTTCCTGTTCCGCCCGTGATTCGGGGTTTATCTTCTCCGGCGCCGCCGAGGAGGGGGAGTTGAAGGCTTCGCGGACCTTCGCGGCGAAAGTTTCCCTGTTCGCGTTCCAGTGCAGGGCGGCTATGACCCGCCTGCCGTTGCCGACATGGGGCACGGCTATCCTGGCGCCGTTGACCTGGTATTCGGCGAAATAGGAGGACTGGCGGGTTTCGAGCGGAGCCGGGATATCCGGGAGCCGCGATTCCGCGACCGCGGCGGAACCGGCGACGCCCGCCGCGTCCATGCGGGGGAGTTCGAAGGCTGAGAGGTTGGAACTTAATATTATGCTGAAAAAAAGCGATAGTTTTCCGGCCATCGGCTGTCCTCCGGGTTCCGAATAATATAGATAGTTTAGCCGCTGACGGAGGGGGGCGTAAGGGCCCTCAGGCACCCCGCGGGGGTGCCTGAGGGCCTAACGCCCGATCCGGGGGATTTACTTCTTTTCCAGCAGGAGGGAGTGGAAGAACATGCAGTCGCGGGAGACCTTGAGGGCCTTGAAACCGGCGGCGCCCAGCATTTTCTGCAGTTCCGACAGGCCGGTGGGGAATTCGTTGCGGAAATAGCCGGTCACTTCGTCTTTCCTTGCCGGCCAGTCGGAGCCGTAATGCTTCTCCGCCTCGGCCATCAGGGCGTCCCAGTTGGCGTCCAGGTCGGCGGCGGGAAATTCGAAAACGGCGTCTTCCAGCAGGAAAAGGCCGCCGGGCTTCATGGCCGCCGAGACTTTTTTGAGAAAGATCTCTTTCTCGGTATCGTTGATGTGGTGCAGGGCGTCGCGGGAGTAGGCCTTGGTGAAGGAGCGTCCCTTGGGGTCGAAGTCCTGGAATGAGGACTCCAGTATCTCCACGTGGGGCTCGTTCTTGAACCGGCGGCGCGCCTCGTCTATCTGGTGGGGGGACGAGTCCACCCCGACCACGCTGCGCACCAGCCGCAGCGTGGAGGCGATAAAGTCGCCCTTGCCGCAGCCGAAGTCTATCAGGTCGTCGTCGGCGTTGAGCTCCAACAGTTCCGCGGCGGCCATCAGCTCTTTCTCGCCGGGGGCGTAGATGTCGTTGTAGCGGTCGACGTAATCTTTCTTGTCCCAGACTTCGCTCATTTATTTCTCCTTGCAGAGCAGCAGCGTGGTGACCGCGAAGACCTTGGCGTCGCCCATCATGTGGTCGATGACGCAGTATTCGTTGGGCATGTGGGCGCTCTCGTTGAGGCGCGAGTACACCACCACCGGCAGATTGAGCCTGCGGAAGAAGGCCGCGACCGTGCCGCCGCCTATGCCGTAGGCCTTGGGCTTCACGCCCAGGACTTCTTTGATCGCTTTCTTGAGCGCCAGTACTATGGGCGCTTTCGGGTCCGTCGGGGGCGCCGCCTGCGATTCCTGCTGCGGTTCGAACTCGATCTTCACTCCGTACTTCGCCTCCACCTCGTCGGCCATGCGGCGCATCTCGGCCTTGACCTCGGTGAGCTGGTAGGAGGGCATCACGCGGCAGTCCATGTAGAACACGTCCTCGCCTGGCAGCGTGTTCACGTTGGGGACATTGTTCTCTTTCTTGGTCGGCTCGAAGGTGCTTATCGGGGGCTCGTAGAGGCGGTCTTTCTTGGAGAATTTCTTGTAGAGCTTCTGGAAGCGGACCACCAGGTCGCTGGCGGCCTTGAAGGCGTTGACTCCCAGCGACGGGCGGCTGGCGTGGCACTGCTTGCCCTTGGTTATGACCTTCATCCAGAGTATGGATTTTTCGGCCACCTCTATCATCGAGCCGTCCTCGGTGCCGGAGTCGGGCACGAAGAAGACGTCGTTCTTGCCGAAGATGTCGGGACGCTTCTCGGAGATGTAATCGGCGCCGAAGCCGGAGCCGGTCTCCTCGTCGGCGCAGAACAGGAGGGCGATGTCGTACTCGGGGCGGTAGTCCAGCTCCATCATGGCTTTGACCACCATGAGGCTGGAGGCTATAGCCTGCTGATTGTCCTCCACGCCGCGGCCTATCAGTTTCCCGTCCTTGACCTCCATTTTATAGGGGTCCGAGGTCCAGAGCTTGGCCTCGCCGGGGGGGACGATGTCCAGGTGGCTCATGAACCAGATGGTCTTGGCGGAGCTTTTGCCCTTGTAGCGGGCGATAACATTGGGCCGGATGCCGTTCTTGGCCTCGGGCTGAGGGGCGTTTATCCACTCGATGGAGTCGAACTTGAGCTTTTTGAGCTCGCCCTCGAGCCACTTGGCCTTGTCGTATTCGCCGTCGCCGCCGCTGGAGGGGGCCAGGGCCGGTATGGCGGTCAGGCCGCGCTGCAGCTCCACGGCATAGTCCTGGTAGGAAGCTATCTTCTCCAATATCTGCTTTTTCATGGGACTCCTCCGGCGGAAAATTCTGGAATATTGAAAGTATACTTAATTTATTAACTATAATTTAGCCATGACCGCGAAGACCGGGAAGGGCGCGGCCCTTCACACTAAAATACTGGCCGGACTGCTTATAGGCGGCGCGCTGGGCCTGCTGGCCAATACGCAGCTGGGCGGGCATCACCCGCTGGTGGAGTGGATGAACCGGTATATCGCCTACCCGGCCGGGCAGGTCTTCCTGCGGATGCTTTTCATGATAGTCATACCGCTGGTCTTCGCCTCGATAGCGCTGGGCGTGGCCGGCCTGGGCGACCTGCGCCGCGTGGGGCGGGTGGGAGGCAAGACGCTGGGGTACTTCCTGGTGACTACGCTGATCGCGGCCTCGACCGGCCTGCTTTTCGTATCCGTGGTGAAGCCCGGAGGGGGCCTGGACCCGGCGGTGAAATCCGAGCTTATGGAAGTTTATTCCGGCGCCGCCTCGGAGAAGGCCGAGACCGCGCGCGCGGGCGGTTTCGGCGTGGATACTTTCGTCAACATAGTGACGCGCAACCCGGTGAGATCGGCGGCCGACGGCGACCTGCTGGGCATTATCTTCTTCGGGATGGTCTTCGGCGCGGCGCTGACGCTGATCCCGGCGGCCAGGGCCAAGCCGATGACGGACCTGCTGGAGTCGCTCAACGCCGTGGTGATATCGATAGTCGGCATGGCCATGAGGCTGGCGCCGTACGGCGTGACGGCCCTCATTTTCGGGGTCACTTCCCGTTTCGGCCTGGCGCTGCTCGCTCCGTTGGGCGGATACATATTCGTGGTGCTGGGCGCGCTGCTCTTCCACGCGCTGGTGAACATCTCCCTGATACTGCGCTTCGTGATAGGGGTCTCGCCCCGCGTAGTGCTTTCCCGCGCCCGGTCGGCGCTGGTCACGGCCTTCTCCACCAGTTCCAGCTCGGCCACGCTGCCGGCTTCCATCACCGCGGTGGAGCAGGGCCTTGGGGTGCCGCCCCAGATAGCGGGTTTCGTCATGCCGCTGGGCGCCACCGTGTGCATGAACGGCACTTCCATTTTCGAGGGGGTCACCGTGATCTTCCTCTGCCAGGTCTTCGGCGTCGATCTGAGCCTCGTACAGATGGCCGTCGTGATGATCATGTCGGTCGTGACCGCCGTCGGCTCGGCCGGCGTGCCCGGCGGCTCCATTCCGCTGCTGGTGGGCATCCTGGTCATGTTCGGGGTGCCGGCCGAGGGCATAGCCGTGATACTGGGCGTGGACCGGATACTGGACATGAGCCGCACCGTGGTCAACGTTTACGGCGATTTCGGCGCCGCGCTGTTCGTGGCGCGGTCCGAGGGCGCCTGGAAGCCGTCGATGATCCCCGCCGCCGAGAAGGCGCCGGCCTGATCTTCAGAAAAAGTTCCCGGGAGGTAAAATGCGCGTGATAAAGAGCCTTTTGGTGCTGCTGCTGGCCGGCCTGTCGCCGGCGCTGGCTGCGGAGCTTACGCTGGTGCAGACCGTGCCGGACGAGACGGTATACGGCTCGCCGCTGGCCGCGAAGCCCTCGGAGACCTGGGTGGAGATGATCGACGGCGCGGCCGCGACGCTGGACATAGAACAGTTCTACATAGCGCATAAGCCCGGCGAGCCGCTGGAGGCCGTGCTGGAGGCGGTCAAGCGCGCGGCCGCCCGCGGCGTGAAGGTGCGGATAATAGTGGACAAGGTCATGATGGGCGAGAGCGCCGGCCCGCTGAAGGAGCTGGGCGCGCTGGATAACATAGAGGGACGCGTCATAGACTACCGCAAGGCTTTCGGCGGCGTGCAGCACGCCAAGTTCTTCATAGTGGACGGCCGCGAAGTTTTTGTCGGCAGCCAGAATTTCGACTGGCGCGCGCTGCGGCATATACACGAACTTGGCCTGCGGATAAAGAGCGAGCGGGCGGCGAAGACTTTCTCCGTGATCTTCGAGGAGGACTGGGCGATAGCCGGCGGGGCCGCTCCCGCGAAACGCTTCAAGAAACCGGATTTTAAGCCGGTAAGCCGGAAGTATCCGGAGGCCGCCTCTTTCAACGGCGAACCGGTCTCATATCAGCTCTCCTTCAGCCCCGTGAAATCCCGACCCTCCTCCTTCGGAGTCGAGATCAAGGAACTGCTGCGGATGATAAAGAAGGCTAAAAAAAGTTTCCGCGCCCAGGTGATGAGCTACGCCATCAAGGATTACGACGGCACGCTCTGGTTCGAGCTGGACAAGGCCCTGCGCGCGGCGGGCCGCCGCGGCGTGGAGGTCCGCCTGATCTTAGCCGACTGGACGATGGGCAAGAAGGACGATAAGTACATAAAGGAACTGGCGAAGGCCAAAAACGTGAGCGTGAAGATCTCTTCGCTGCCGCAGCACAGCGGCGGCTTCGTGCCTTTCGCCCGCGTCGAGCACTGCAAGTACGCCGTCGCCGACGGTAAGGTCTCCTATCTGAGCACCTCCAACTGGGGCAAGAGCTACTTCTACGGCACGCGCGACGCCGCGGTGATAGCGGACGGCGAGTCCATGGCCCGGGCGCTGGGGGATATTTTTGAGGCCGCGTGGAGCGGGCCCTATGTCGAGCCCGTCGACCAGGAGAGGAAGTATAAGGCCGTGAAGCGGGACTGAAAAAATGATCTCACTGAAAGAGCTGATGACCAAGCACGACGCCTTCACCGGCCTCACCATGGGCAATTACGCCCTGGCGCGGGCCATGGCCGAGGCCGGGCTGAAGGTCGCGACCAGTTATCCCGGTTCCCCGACGCCGGAGATCGGCGCCGCGCTGCTGAGCGTGCCGCCGGCGGAGCGCCCTTACTATTTCGAGTTCTCCACCAACGAGAAGGTCGCCATAGAGATAGCCGCCGGCGCTTCCATGAACGGCCACCTCTCGGCGTGTTTCTTCAAGTCGGTCGGCCTCAATGTCGCCGCCGATTCGCTGATACAGCTTTCGATGATGGAACTGATCGGCGGCATGGTGGTGATACTGGGCGACGATCCCGGCGCCAATTCCTCGCAGAACGAGCAGGACAACAGGCATTTCGCCCGCATGTCCTATATCCCGATGCTGGAGCCGGCCAGTCCGCGTGAAGCACGCGAGATGTTCCTGGAGGCCGCCTCTATATCCCGCCGGCTCAGGATGCCGGTCTTCCTGCGGCTGACCACGCATGTCTGCCACGCGCGCGAGCGCGTGGATTTCGGCCCCCTGCCGGCCGGCGGCGAAGGATGGGAATCGAAATTCGACCCGAAGAACGGCCCTTATGTGCCCGTAGCCGCCACCGTTTTCCCGTTAAAAGAAAAAGCCCTGCGCAAGCAGGACGAGTTCGGCCGGCTTATGGATGTTTCGGCCATGAACCGGCTTTTTCCCGCCGCCTCCGGTCCGGCGCGGCTGGGCATAGTTTCCGCCGGCCTGCCGGCGCTCTGCGCCGTAGAGGCCGTCGCCGCGGCCGGGGCCCCGGTCGATGTGCTTAAGCTGGGCTCCACCTGGCCGCTGCCGTCGGAGAAACTCTGTGATTTCATGGGCTCCCATGAGGAGGTCTTCGTGCTGGAGGACCTCGACCGCGTACTTGAGACAGGGATAAAGGCTCTCGCCTTCGACCGCGGTCTCAAGTGCCGTATACATTCCAGGAGAGAGGCCGCCGACCTGATGGGCGAGATGACTCCGCCGCGCGCCGCGGCTATGCTGGCCGCCGCCTGGCCGGGCCATTTCAAGGCTCCCCCGCCCCGTCCGTCGTCCGAAG
>DNQL01000153.1 GCA_003500765.1 Elusimicrobiota bacterium
CGGAGGCGGCGGTGGCGGCGGCTCCGATCCCGACGGCTCGGGCGGCGGCACCGATTTCTGAGGCGCCGGCCGGAAAGAAGCGACCCGGGGGTAAAACCCCGGGTTTTTCTTTCCGGCCTATGACTATTGTCAATACAGTAATAGCCCGTTTTTTTGAGAGAATATATACAGAGAGTCCCAACAACTTCGTAGGAGCGTGATCATGCCCCAGAACATCGTTGAAAAGATCCTCACCACCCACCTAAAAGAAGGCGAATTCGTAAAAGGCAAAGAGATAGGCATACGCATAGACCAGACCCTGACGCAGGACGCTACCGGCACTATGGCCTACCTGCAGTTCGAGGCGATGGGCCTCAAAGAAATAAAGACCGATCTTTCAGTTTCCTATGTCGACCATAACACCGTCCAGGTCGGCTTCGAAAATTCCGACGACCACAAGTACCTGCAGACCGTCGCCGCCCGCTACGGCGTGGTCTATTCCCGACCGGGCAACGGCATCTGCCACCAGGTGCACCTGGAGCGCTTCGGCAAGCCCGGCACCACGCTGCTCGGCTCCGACTCCCACACCCCCACCGGCGGCGGCATAGGCCAGGTGGCCATAGGCGCCGGCGGCCTGGACGTGGCGGTGGCGATGGGCGGCGGCAACTTCTACACCACCTGCCCCAAGGTCTACCTGGTTCGCCTGAGCGGCGAGCTCAAGCCCTGGGCCTCGGCCAAGGACGTGGTACTGAAGATGCTCGAGATCCTCACCACCAAGGGCAATGTCGGCGTGATGCTGGAATATGGCGGCAAGGGCGTGAAGTCGCTCTCCGTGCCCCAGCGCGCCACCATCGCCAATATGGGCGCCGAGATGGGCGTCACCTGCTCGGTCTTCCCGTCCGACAATGTCACCAAGAAGTTCATGAAGGCGCAGGGCCGCGAGGCCGACTGGACCGAGCTCAAAGCCGACCGCGGCGCCAAGTACGACCGCGTCATCGACATAGACCTCTCGACGATAGAGCCGATGGCGGCCGCCCCGCACAGCCCGGGCAATATCAAAAAGATCTCCGAACTGGAAGGCGGCGCCGTGGACCAGGTCTGCATCGGCTCCTGCACCAACTCCTCGCTGCGCGACATGCTGACCGTGGCGGCCATACTCAAGGGCCGCAAGGTCTCTCCTACCGTGAGCCTGGGCATAGCGCCCGGTTCGCGCCAGGTGCTGCAGATGATGGCCCGCAAGGGCGCGCTGGCCGACCTGCTGGACAGCGGCGCGCGCGTGCTCGAGAGCGCCTGCGGCTTCTGCATCGGCAACCACTTCTCGCCCAAGAGCGGCGGCGTGTCCTTGCGCACCTCCAACCGCAACTTCGAGGGCCGCAGCGGCACCAAGGACGCGCAGGTTTACCTGGTCAGCCCGGAGGTGGCCGCCGTGGCCGCCGTCACCGGCAAGTTCACCGCCCCGGCCAAGGCCGGCATCGAATACCCCGCCATTAAGGAGCCGGCTTCGTTCCTGGTGGACGACAGCATGTTCATCAAGCCTTCCGAGGAACTTAAAAAGACCGAGGTCTTCCGCGGCCCGAACATCGGCGAACCGCCCAAGAACGACAGGATGCCGGAAAAGCTCAACGGCGCGGTAATGATACATGTCGGCGACAAGATAACAACCGACCATATCATGCCGGCGGGCGCGCGGCTCAAGTACCGCTCGAACGTCCCGGCTTACGCCAAGTACGTGTTCGAGAACCTCGACCCCGAGTTCCACAAGCGCTGCCAGGAGAGCAAGGCGGCCGGCAACCACAACGTTATAGTGGCCGGCGAATCCTATGGCCAGGGCTCGAGCCGCGAGCACGCCGCGATGTGCCCGATGTACCTAGGCGTCAAGGCGGTGGTCGCCAAGTCTTTCGAGCGCATACACGCCGCCAACCTGATAAACTTCGGCATAGCCCCGCTGACGTTTAAGAACGCGGCGGACTACGACCAGATAAAAGCCGGCGACCGGCTGACCTGCGGCGACTGGCGCGCGGCCTTCGCGGAAGGGCGCCCGGTCGTGCTGAAGAACGAGCGCAGCGGCGCGTCCATCGAATGCGTCTGCGCCCTCTCGGAGCGCCAGAAGGCCATACTTACGGCCGGCGGGCTCCTCAACCAGACTACCGGCAAATAGGAGATACTTTAACATGGCACAAAAAGGCATAAGGGAATACGAAGGCAAGCGGATACTCTTCGACGGGCTGGCTAAACACATCCCGTCGTTCAAGGGCCGGTCGGACCGGCTGGCGCTGGTCAAGCCGGACACCGACCCAAAAAAGCTGGTCAAGGACCATCCCTGGCTGCTCAAAGAGAAGCTGGTGGCCAAGCCGGACCAGCTCTTCGGCAAGCGCGGCAAACACGGCCTGCTCTCGCTCAACAAGGACTGGAAGGACACCTGGGCCTGGATAGCCGAGCGGATGAACAAGACCGTTACGGTCGGCAAGACCACCGGCGAGCTCAACACCTTCCTCATCGAGCCTTTCACGCCGCATCACGAGGACTCGGAGGAATTCTACGTGGCCATCAAAGCCACTCGCGACAACGACACCATCTACCTGTCCAACAAGGGCGGCATCTACGTCGAAGAGAACTGGGAGAAGGTCAAAGAGACCCAGGTCCCGATACTCTCCTCGGTGGACGAAGTGAAGCTGAACATGCCCGACTTCGGGGAGAGGAAGGAACAGGTGGAGGAATTCGTCCGCGCGCTCCACAAGGTCTACGCCGAGGGGCATTTCACTTACCTCGAGATCAACCCGTTCACCTTCCACGGCGACGAGATAGTGCCGCTGGACCTGGTGGCCCGGGTGGACGATACCGCGGCTTTCGAGTGCGTTAAGATCTGGGGCGGCCTGGAGTTTCCCTCCTCGTTCGGCCAGAAGCACACGAAGGAAGAGGAGTTCATCCGCTCGGTGGACGAGAAGACCGGCGCCAGCCTCAAGCTCACCATGCTCAACCCGGACGGCCGGGTCTGGAACATGGTGGCCGGCGGCGGCGCCTCGGTCATCTACGCGGACACGGTCTGCGACCTGGGCTTCTCGAAGGAACTGGCTAATTACGGCGAATACTCCGGCGACCCGTCCGAAGAGGACACCTACCAGTACGCCAGGACGGTGCTGGACCTGATGACGCGCAAGCGGGACCCGCGCGGCAAGGTGCTCATCATCGGCGGCGGCATAGCCAACTTCACGGATGTCGCCAAGACCTTCAAGGGCATCATCCGGGCGCTCAAGGAGTACCAGAAGAAGCTCGTCGAGGGCAAGGTGAAGATCTACGTGCGCCGCGGCGGCCCCAACTACCAGGAGGGCCTGGCAAATATGCGCCGGCTGGGCGACACGCTGGGCGTGCCGATAGAGGTTTACGGCCCCGAGACCCACATGACCGCCGTCGTATCGATGGCGCTTAAACCCGCCGGGGCGAAAACCCAGGCGGCGAAGACAGTCGCCGGAGGTAAGAAATAATGAAACCCGAGCTTTTCACCAAGGACACCACCTCGATAGTCTACGGCTACCATGTAAACGCCATACAGCGCATGCTGGACTTCGACTACGCCTGCGGCCGCAAGACCCCCTCGGTAGCCGCGATAGTCAATCCCGGCAGCGAAGGCGTGCACAAGGTCTTCTTCGGCAAGGGCGAGGTGCTGCTGCCGATGTACGGCGGCTTCGCCTCCGCGGCGGAGAAGCACCCGAAAGCTGACGTCGTGGTCAACTTCGCCTCTTTCCGCAGCGCCTTCGACAGCTCGATGGAAGCCCTCAACCATCCCAATATCCGCACCGTCTGCGTGATAGCCGAAGGCGTGCCCGAGCGCCGCGCGCGCATACTCGCCGCGACCGCGAAGAAGCTCGACAAGATGGTCATCGGCCCGGCTACCGTGGGCGGCATCAAGGCCGGCTGCTTCAAGATAGCCAATACCGCGGGAACCTACGATAATATCGTGGAGTCCAAACTGCACAGGCCCGGCTCGGTTGGCTTCGTCTCAAAGTCCGGCGGCCTGTCCAATGAGTGCTACAACATAATCGCCCGCAATACCGACGGCCTCTACGAGGGCATAGCGATAGGAGGCGACTCCTACCCGGGCTCGACGCTGCTCGACCATATACTGCGCTACGAGGCCATACCGGCCGTTAAAATGATAGTGGCGCTGGGCGAGATAGGCGGAACCGAGGAACTGCGCATAGTCGAGGCGCTGAAGGCCAAAAAGATAACCAAGCCGCTGGTCATCTGGGTTACCGGCACCTGCTCCAAGATGTTCCCGGCCGGCGTACAGTTCGGCCACGCGGGAGCCAAGGCGGGCTCGGACCTGGAGACCGCCGACGCCAAGAACGCGGCGCTCAAGGCCGCCGGCGCCATAGTGCCGGATTCGTTCGACGACTACGGCGTGAAGGTCAACGAGACCTACCTGAAGCTCGTCAAAAAAGGAGCCATCAAGCCCGCGGCCGATATCCCGGCCCCGGCGCTGCCGATGGACTTCGCCCAGGCGATGAAGGAAGGCCGGATACGCAAGGCCACCACCTTCATCAACACGATATCGAACGAGAAGAAAGAGGAGCTGGAATACCTCAATATCCCGATATCGAAGGTGCTCTCCAGCGATATGGGCATAGGCGGCGTCATCGGACTGCTCTGGTTCAAGCGCGAGCTGCCCGATTACGGCAGGAAGTTCCTGGAGACCGCGCTGATGCTCACCGCCGACCACGGCCCGGCCGTCAGCGGCGCGCATAACGCCATCGTCACGGCGCGCGCCGGCAAGGACATAATTTCCTCGCTGGTCTCGGGCCTGCTGACCATCGGCCCCCGGTTCGGCGGGGCCATAGACGGCGCGGCGCAGGAGTTCAAGCGCGCCTACGACGCCGGCCTGACGCCCGAGCAGTTCATAAAGGACATGAAGAAGAAGGGCACGCCGATCCCCGGCATAGGCCACAGGGTGAAAAGCGTGACCAACCCGGACATGCGCGTGACGCAGATGAAGGCCTTCTGCAAGAAGAACTTCAAGGCCACGCCGCTGCTCGACTACGCGCTGGAGGTCGAGAAGCTGACCACCGCCAAGAAGGGAAACCTCATCCTCAACGTGGACGGCTGCATCGGCATCGCCTTCGTCGACATGCTCCACAGCACCGGGGCTTTCACCGCGCAGGAGACGGACGACATCGTGAAGATGGGCTGTCTCAACGCGCTGTTCGTGGTGGCGCGCTCCATCGGCATCTTCGGCCATATCTTCGACCAGAAGCGCCTCAAGCAGCCGATGTACCGTACCCCCTACGACGAGATAGCCTACATGACCGACCTCTGATAGAAGAATAAAAGGGGACAGTATACGTATTTGAAATACGTATACTGTCCCCGAATAAAAAACCCCGGGCCGCCCCGGGGTTTTTTATGGCCCGGCCGGCCGTTTCTTGTTATGTATAATAATATCGCTCCGCTAAAAAGATGAAAAAACCTTTCGGCAGGAAGAACAAGCTGCGGGTAGTCCTGGTTCCGCCGCTGCAGGACCACCGCCTGCTGCCGCTCGGCGCCGGCCTCCTTAAGGCCAGCGCCCTGGCCGATCCTTTCATCCGCGAAAGAACGGAGATCACGATAATCGAGCCCGTCGGCACGCCGGAGGAGGTCGTCTCCAGGGTCTGCCGCCTCCGCCCCCACCTGGCCGGATTCACGCTTTACGGCGACATCTCCCTGACCAAAAAAGCGGCGGCCGGCGTAAGGCGGGGCTGCGGGGCCATGATAGTATTCGGCGGCCCGGCCGTCGGCGACGGAACGCCCATGGAACTTTTTTCCGGCGGCGGGGCGGACTACGCCGTGGCCGGAGAGGCGGAGCGGTCCTTCCCGGCCCTGCTGCGCGCCGTTCTGGGCCGCGGCGGGATCGATTCGGTAAAAGGGCTCTCCCGGCTGGAGAACGGCGAGGTGACGCGCAATCCCCCGGAACCCGAGCCCGCCGACCTCGGGGCCCTGCCTTCGCCCCATCTGGGCGGGGTATTCAAGTGGCCCGGCTACCTCCGCATGGTGCTGGAAATGTCCCGGGGCTGCCGCGAAGGATGTCTCTACTGCTGCATCTCCCGCAAGACCCGCAGCTTCGACCTGCCCAGGGTCAGGGCCGAACTTAAAAAGATAATGGACGACTACCCGGAGGCCAGGACCATCTTCCTGGCCGACCCCGACGTCTGCCAGGGCCCGCGCATGGCCGAACTGCTGCGCATGCTGGCCGGCGCCGCGGCCCGCAGGGAAATGACGGTGGAGATACAGGTGGCGCCGCGCCGGCTGGACCGCCGCTCGATACCGCTGTTCAACGACAAATCCTTCAACCTGGGAGTCGGGGTACAGAGCGTGTCCCCCGAGACCTGCCGGCTGGTGAACCGCCGCCTGGACATGGCCGACCTGGAGGAGAAATTAAAACTGCTCGCCGCCGAGGCCCCCAGGGCCAAGATAACGCTCAGCTTCATAACCGGGCTCCCGGGCGACACTTTCGAAAAGGTCCTGCGCAGTTTCGACTGGGCGCTGTCGGTGAACGCCGGGGCCTATTTCCACCGTCTCAGCGTCTATCCGGGCACACCGCTCAGCAGGGCCGCGGAGCGCCTGGGGATAAAATACAAGCCCCGCTACCCTTATCACGCAGTTTCGACGCCGGCGATGGACGGAAGGAACCTCTCCCGCGCGCTCGCGGAGGCGGCGGGGCTGTCGCTGCCGGCGAACCTGGTCTTCTCCGATAAATACCTCGGCTTCCTTTTCCGCTATATCGCGAAAGGCCGCGAAAAAGCCCCGGGAGGCCTGCCGCGCCTGGAACTGGCCAGGCGGCTGGACCGCCTGGCCCGCGGCAT
>DNQL01000291.1 GCA_003500765.1 Elusimicrobiota bacterium
GGGTCGGGGCCGCCGGCGCCCGCCATGGCCGCCTTGTCCAGGCAGTATTTTTCCAGTTCGGCCGGCAGTTTCCAGGGCAGCGTCCCCATATATTTGCGGTTCTCTTCTACGCCGGAGGATTGGCAGGCCCAGGATTTCATGTTGCCCTCCACCTCCTCCGCGCGCTTTATCCTGGCGGCGTAGGCGTCGTATCTTTCCTTCAGGTTCTCGCGGCTGGCCCGGGAGAAATGCGTGAGCCCGAAGGCTATTTTGCCGGCCTCGGCCATGGCCTGCTCCGTTTCGGCCGCCTGCACTTTTACCGGTATGGCCTTGAGAGCCTCGTTCATCTCCAGGACTTTCTTGTCCAGGGCGTCCCGCTTGGCGTAGAAGTCCATGCCGGCCGCCTCGAGCACCCTTTCCTCCAGCGCGGCGAGGTTCCTGCGGTGGGACGCGAGATCGAGGAAACAGCCGTCCCCGACGGCTTTTTCCCGGTTGAAGAACCCCTCCCGGTTCTCTTCCAGGGCCTCGATGCCGCATTCCGCGGGATCGAGCGCGGGTTTCAGCCGGGTCGAATAATACTTATCGAAATTTTCCTTAGTCATCGCCCCTCCGCCGGGCGGCCAGACGGCCAGCTTCTTCATCTCGCCGGCCGCGCCGCCGAAAGCGGCCAGGAACCGCCTGTTGGCGGCTATCTCATCGTCCCACTGCTTCTGCAGGGCCCTTGCCTTGCCGCCCCAGCCGCGCATCTGCGCCGCGTATTCAGGACTCATGAAAGGTTCCGCAAGGCGTTTCCGGCCGTAGGCGAACTGCCGCAGCTGGGACTTGAACTCATAGTTGCCGGCGCCGTAGAATTCGGCCATAGAGGAATTCTTCTGCCAGAGATCCGAGTATTTGGTCAGGGCGTCCTTGTATTCCTTCTCGTACCCGGCGACCTTCGCCGCGTAGGCCTTCGCTCTTTCTTCGGCGACGGGGGCCAGCGTCTCGAAAGCCGCGCCGGTGCCGGCCAGGCCGTCTCTGTATTTTTCCATGGTCTTCAGGTCGGGGTTCGTTTTCCCCGCCCACGACCAGTTCACCCATTTTTCGTAGTCTTCCGCGTTATTGTTGCCGGTCTCTATGCTCCGCATCAGGTTCTCCTGGCGCTGGAGGTTCCTGGCTTCGGCGATTTTCGAGAATTCCGATTTGTGCGCGGCGTAGAGGTCCTCCAGGGACGAGTCCCTGTCGCCTTTCAGCGTCAGCGCCTCCAGGTCCTTTTTCAGTTTGACGCCGTAATCGTCCAGGCGCTTGTCCGTCTCCAGCGCGTCCGACGAGAACTTGTCGTAGGCCGCCTGGCAGGCGGCGATCCTTTCCCTGGAGGCGCTGCCCGAGCCGATGACGTTAAAGTAGGGCTCCATGCAGGCCCTGTTGATGCGGGCGGCCGAGCCGAGGATGAAATTCTTCAGCCTGCTGTATTCCTCGGCCGGGATATTGTTGGTCAGCATCCGGTCGGAGTTGAGGCCGTACTCGCGCAGGAGGCCGGAGAAATCCGGGGGAGCGAAGGCAGCCTCGCTGTTGGTCTCGACCTTTTTCTGCGAGACCTCCGCGGCGGCGATGATCTTGTCGGTCTCGGGGTCGCCGGTATTCACCGGCTCGCGGGCCGCGCGGCGCTTGTCCAGCTCCTTGTTCCAGTCTGCCTCCAGCCCGGCGTAGAGGCGCTTGTCCCTGGCGTACTTGAGGACATTCTCCGGGCTCGCCGGCAGTTTCAGGAGTTCCAGCATCTCGGTGATGTTCCGCACCCGGCGCTCGGCGCGGTCGCGCATGGCCAGCATCTGCTGCCTGGCCTCCACCTTGGCCCTTATCCGCTCCTGGTTGATGCGCGCCAGCTTCTCTTTGCGTTCCAGTTCCGCCCGCCGGCCCTGGTAGGCCTCTTTCATCTTGGCCACGACGCCGGCCCTGTTGGCTCCTATCACGCCCAGCATGCGGCTCTCTACGCCGCCTATGCCGTCGCGGCCGTTGTAGAACTCGTCCCAGGCCCTGTCCAGGTCTGCCGTGGTCGTTTTGCTGAGCACGTCCTTGTGGAATTCTTCGGCCCGGTTCTGTATGGCCCAGTCCTGCCAGTCGTTGACGTAGGTTTCCACCACGCCGTAGACCTGCTTGACGGTTTCGACATAGACGCCCACCACCGGGAACAGGAGCTTCAGGACCTCCATCTCGGCCGTCTCTTTCATGTCGTTCTTGATGTTCTCCGGTTTGTAGCTCTCGAAGAACTCCTCCACGGCGCGCTCAGGCTTGCCCATCGAGATGTCGTAGACGAGCTGGGCCAGCAGCTTGGAGTCCTTTAAATTGGGGATGCGGCTCTTGATAGTGTCTTCCACCACCGTCTGTATCAGTTCCACGGGCACGCTCGCGGCTGCCGCCTCCGAAGGCAGGACAGCCGCCAGCGCCAGTACGAATATTTTTTTCATGAGATCCTCTTTAAATGAAGAAGGCCCCGCCGCCGGGGCCTTCTTCCGGTCCTGCCTAGAATTTCCTGAACTTGAAAGTCACGCTGTAAGGCCCGCTGCCCGAGATGGAGACCACCTCGACGGCGTAAAGAGAGCCGCCCGACTTGATACCGTAGGTCTTGCCGGCATTGTTGTTGTTGGGGCAGTTGTCCGTGACCGCCTGTACGTCGGCTGAAGTAACGGTAGAGATGTTCTTTCCCGGGATTTCATTAACGGCCTGTCCGACCGCGGAATAGATGGACGGATTTCCAAGGTTGAAGGTCAGTTGTCCGCTGTAAGTTCCGCCGCAGCCCGTGAAGGTCGGAGAGGCGTCGGAGGTCTGCGTGTCCATATCGTAGGAGAATATGCCGTCCGTGTCGCTTACGGTGACCTGGGTGTAGCCGGCGCCCAGGTTGCCCCCGTCGTCGAGGACCAGCGCTTCCCCCCCGCCGCCCAGCACGGAGCCGGTGGCCACATTGTCGGCGTCGCTGAGGCCGAACATCAGCGGCTGCTTCATGCTGTAGAGCAGCGGCCGTCCTTCATCGAGCGTGAAGACGAATTCGGTGGAGCCGTTGTCGGTGTTGGAGGCGCCGGTCTTGTTGACCACCACGAAGCGGTTGTAGGTTATGGAGACGAAGACGCGGCCGCCGGCTCCGGCGGCGATATTGTTGAGCGTGTAGCGGATATTGATGCCGGTGAGCGAGTCGAAGTCCTTCTTGACCGCGCGCTCGAGCAGCAGCCGGTCGCCGGCGAAGTCGCCGCCGACGTGCGCCATGAAGGGCTGCAGCTGCTCCTTCATGTAGGCCGCGAACATGGCGTCGAGCGCCGCGCGTATGGCCGCCTGTATTTTCTCGCCGGAGAGTTCCAGTTCCTTGCGGGTCTCGTCCACCTTGTTGGTCTTGCCGGCGGTGTCGGTGACTTCCACGAGGAGGAAATATTTCTTTCCTTCCTCCGGCTTGAAGAGATATTCGAATGTCCCGTTGTCGGCGACTTTGGCGTCCTGCCAGGTGGCTTTGTCGTCGAGCGAGACGCGCACGCTGCCGACCTTGTTCCTGCCGGTCTGCGCCCGGCCCTGTACGCGTACCAGCCCGTCGGCGCCCAGGGTCTCCCTGTAAAGCGTCATCTTCGCGCCCGCTTCGTCGGCGGAGGCGCCGTTAACCGTCAGGTACCTGAGCCCTATCTCGCCCCCGCCCTTGCCGAAGATCCACCACTTGGCCTGGGCAGCGCCGGCGGCCAGCATCAGGGCTGCGACTGTCATCAGTATTTTTTTCATGGTATTTCCCTGTTCCCCTTAGATTTAAAAAGCGGTGTTCATACCGGCGGTTACCGTCTTTTCGCTGAATTCCCGCGAGGCGGTGGAGAAAGTGTAGTCGTTGAAGCCGGCCCGCACGAAAAGCGTGGTGTCGCCTATCTTTTCCTTGAGGCCTGCCGGCCGCCAGTAAGCGGCGAAATTCGCGAAGAACCTGCCCGAGTCGTCCTGGGCCGGGTCCTCCTTCTTCAGCTCGTGCTTTCCGAGACGGATGTCGGCGTTGAGGTTCTTTTCCGGCGCCTCGAAGCCCAGGCCGAGCGAATATTCGTAAACCTTGTCCACGAAGTCGGTGAGCTCGTCGCTGGAATACCAGCCGCCGAGGTTGAGCGAAGGCTTCCAGGCGACGTCGCCCCTCTGCAGGCGGGTATTGAGCGAGGTGTTGAAGTTCACCTCGTCCGCCTCGCGCACGCCAGCCGCGTCGTACATCGTATAACCCAGGTTCATGTCGTGGTCTATTTCGCCGTAGCGGTCGCGCCAGTTGGCGTTGAGGTAATGGTCGGAGGCGCTCCCGGAGGCGCCGTACTTGCGGTCGAACTTATAGGACAGGTCGGCGAAGGAGTAGGGCCTGGAGGCCAGCGGCCGCTTTACCGCTACGCTGACTTCCGGCTTCCAGAACCTGGAGGTGCCGGCGAGCTGCCCGTCGAGATTGTTGCGGTACCAGAGCAGGCCGGAATTGACGGTGACTTTTTTGGTCGCCTTGTAGCGCCACTTGGTCTTGAACTTCAGCCTGTCGGGCGTGGAGGCCCCCATCGGCGAGAGGAAGTCGGGCTCCACGCGCTCGTATTCCATGGAGACCCGGCTGGGGTCGGCGTCGCCGACGGCCTCTATCCGGGTGGCCGTCCCCTTCCCGGAAGTCCCGCTCGTCGCTTCGTCGTAATCCGAGCGCGAGTGTTCGCCGGTTATCGTAAGCCCGGGTATCGGGTTATAGGCCAGGTCCAGCGCCAGGTTGGAGCCGTCGTACTTGCTGTCGCCGGCGGAGACCCTTTCCGTGTCCTTGACTCCTACCACGCTGACCCCGGCGGCGAGGTCAGGGATGATATCGGTCTTTAAGCGTGAACCCCACACCTGGCGCTTGACCGTCCTGGTATCCGGATCGCGCCAGAGGCTGTCCCAGCGCGGGTACGCCCAGCCGAAGACCGCCGTCAGTTCCGGGAGGCGCGAGCCTTCTTTAAGGAATCTATAAGAGCCGCCCTTGAGGGAGGAGGCCAGCGAATACTGCGAGAAGGACTCGAAGACGTCCCCGGCGGTCAGGGTATTGGTCTTGTCGGTTGCCCGGCCCTGGAGCCCCGTCAGCGAGACTTTTTTGGCGTCGGCGCGGGGGTCGTCGCCGGCTTTGGCTCCGGCCGAGTAGTTGTAGTACCAGTCGCCGGACTTGCCGTTGCCGTAGATGTTGAGCACTTCCAGGAAGTTCAGGCCTTCGGTCAGCGAGGACGAGGCCCTGCCCGGGCCGCTGACGTCGTTATGCGTGGCCGCGAGCTCGTTGGAAAAATGCGTTTCGTTCTCAGCGGCCGCCCCGCAGGGCAGCAGCGCCGCCATGGCGCCCGCGATGAGGTTCTTTTTCATACGTGTTTTTTAGGATATTCCCCCTTGGTCCGGGCGGTTTTCCCGCCGGCGGCTTATTATACAATTTACTTTTTCGTCTTTTCCCGCGTGGTCTTTCGCATCCAGACGGGGCGGAAATAGGCGTCGTCGCGGCGGTCTCCCATGGACAGCCGGCAGGCCTCTTCCAGCATGAGCTTCACCCGGCCCCGCCGGTCTCCGCCGCCAGCCCTCCCTTTGACCGCTCCTGCCAGGAAAGACTTCATTTCCCGGTCGAGGGCGCGCCAGTCGGCTTCCATGCCGGCGCCGTCGCCCAGCGCGGAGCGGCAGAGGCCCCTGTTGACGAGGGCCCAGGGATACCCCGGGCTTTTCCGCAGTACCGCGGACTGGGCCGCGGCGGCTTCGCGATGCCTGCCCAGCAGGCGGAGGACCTCCCCCCGCCAGACCAGCGCTTCCAGGTCGGTAGGGAAAAGGCGGACGGC
>DNQL01000038.1 GCA_003500765.1 Elusimicrobiota bacterium
CTAAAAATCGGTCCAGTTTTTCCCGGCCACCGCAGACAACCTAATAATTGGTGGGGAGTTGATTCGTGTTTATTCCTGGCGCTTCCCGGCCAAGGTTCTTCTCTTGTTGCTATTTGAGTGGGCTTTTGTGTTTAAAAAACTGCCATTTAATCTAACTGCGGCAACCCGCGGCAATTTGCTCTGAGACTGATACGATATGGGATCATGTCCATATATTACTATCCCTTCGAGAGATAACGGCTGATCCTCCGGCACCGGTTGTTCGGATCCCGGCAAATTCCTTTATTTTGCGCGTGATGGTTTCGACCAGGAGGTGCGGGGGAAGTGAGGCAAGCTTCATGATTTTTTCGATTATCCTTTTTATTGATAGTCGGCCGTTAACCCTATAAGGGCTTGTGAAAAAAAGGTACTTTTCCCGTAATTCAATTAATTCTTGGTCGCTCATGTTCTTGGTAAGGTTAACTAAAAGATGGCTGGTGTTGCCTTGTTTAGCCAGTCTTTTTATATATTCGAGCTCATCTTTTATGAGGCCCTTTTCCCGTGCATATCTGTAGAGCTCCGTCCCCGGGAATGGCGTCATAAAATGCGGCTCATACCTCAGATAATGACGCTTGCAGAATTCTGAGCTTTCCTTTATTTCTTTTTCCGTTTCATTTATGTATCCGATCATGAAAGAGCTGCTTCCACAGTCGAGCCCATGTTTATCGCACCAGGATATCGCCTGTTTTATCTGGTCGACGGTGACCCGCTTGTTGATAGAGTCCAGGATCCCCTGATCCACTGATTCGAGCCCGAAGCCTATCTGGGCGCAGCCGGCTTCCTTGAGCGCCATTATCATTTCTTCATCGACCAGGTTGACTCTGGCCGATATCGTCCACGGGACTTTTTTTAAAGAGGATCCCATTTTCAAAAAGCAGAACTCCATCATCCGTTTTTTGTTGATGGTCGAGAGGTCGTCGAAAAAATAGAATACATCCATCCCATAGCGACCTTGGAAGGCCAACAGTTCTTTGATTATGGAAGACGGGGTCCGGTAGCGTATCTTGTACCCCATGAAGGTTTTGCAACAATATGTGCAGGTGAAGGGGCATCCTCTGACCGTAGAAATGACGCAATATCTGGCTTTGACGTTTTTGAAATATCGTTCTAGCGGCATCAAGTCCCAGGCGGGAAAAGGGAGGGTGTCTATTTCTTCTATAGGAGGTCTTTCTCCGGTATTGATCAATTCTCCGGATGGAGTTTTGAACATGAGGCCGGGAATCGTGCTTAGTGGTTTCCCTTCCTGCATCGCTTTTATCAGTTCCAACGTAGTTGTTTCTCCTTCTCCGAGTACCACGACGGATATTTCACTGTTGCGTAGCAGTATTTCCGGGATTGAGTACGCAACGGTGTTCCCGGCAAATATTAACGCGTTCGGGTGTGCTTTGCGTATATAAGCAGCAGTGTCAACCACATTGTTGAACGCAGTTACTATTCCCCCTATTCCAAAAGCATCGGCTTTGACTGACGCTATTCTATCCTGGAAAGCTTGGCGCGTGAGCCCTTCGCCGAGTATGTCGATCAATTCCACTTTAAATCCGGCGTCCCTTAGAATTGCTGCCACGTAGCCTATGCCTATAGGGAACCAGCAGGCATTATCCATTTCAAGTGCTGGATTTATTAAGACAATTTTCATGGGTGTGGTCCGTTGTTCGTGTTTAGATAAACAGTGGCATATCAAAATAGCATAATAAATAAGTGGCTTCAATGTTTTAGGAGGCCTGTCGGAATCATCTTTTGATATAATTCCTTTAGGCATGACAAAATTAGATAACTGCGGATTTTTGCTAGGCCCCTTTACACGGTTTTTATCAAAAGGTTGTAAGCCAAAATATCTTTATTTCGCCGCCAAACTGCTTTTGCACAAGGTCTTATACAGGGGGCGGTTGTCATTGTCTTCGTTTTCTGTCTCTTTAGAGCCGTTGTGCCGCCTTCATATTGACTCGAATTCGCGTGTGGAATTCGGGGATTTCGCCTATTTAAAAAAGGGGACCGATGTGGAGGCCTACGACGGCGCCATCATAAAGATCGGCAGCAACTTTTTTGTAAATAAAAACTCCTCCATCCTCTCACGGGCCGGGATAACCATAGGGGATAACTGCGTTTTTGCGGCCGAGGTTATGATATACGATCATAACTTCAGGCGCGACCAGCCGGGTGTGCCCTTTGTAAAGCAGGGTTTTGAATCCAGGAAGATAACGATCGGCAATAATGTGTGGCTGGGGGCCAGGGTTTTCGTCGGCCCCGGGGTTACTATCGGAGATAATGTTATCGTGGGGACCGGGACGCTGGTCAAGAAGGATATCCCGCCGAATACGATGGTCTATTCGAGGAGCGAACTGGTCCTCAGGCCTCTTTCCTAGCCCCGGTCCCGCCGGAACTGTGTTCTTTCAAGAACCAGGCGTAGGTCCGTTCCAGCCCCTCCCGGAGAGGGGTTTTCGCTTTCCAACCCAACGAATCCATTTTCGAAGTGTCCAAGAGTTTTCGCATCGCGCCGTCGGGCTGCGAGACGTCGAACTCCAGCCGGCCTCTGTAGCCGGTTACTTCGCAGACTGCCTCGGCCAATTCCCGTATCGATACGTCTGCGCCGGCGCCTATGTTCGTGAGATCCGTGTAACCGTCCTTCTCGAGGAGGAACAACGCTGCTCCGGCGAGGTCGTCCGCATAGAGGAACTCCCTGCGAGGCTTACCGCTGCCCCATATCTTCAGCGCCGGGGTCCCGGCGATCCTGGCCTCGTGTGCCCGTTTCAGAAGGGCGGGCAGCACGTGGGACTGGTCGGGGTTGAAATTGTCGCCAGGGCCGTAGAGGGTGGCGGGAATTATGGGGAGGAACTGGGTGCCGTGCTGCCGGTTGTAGGCCTGGCACATTACCGTGCCGGCCAGTTTCGCGGTGCTGTAGGGAAGGCTCGTGGGCTCCATCGGTCCGGTCATCAGCATTTCCTCCCGCATCGGCTGGTCGCAGACCTTGGGATACATGCAGGAGCTGCCGAAGAAGATAAGCCGCTTCACGCCGTGACGCCGCGAGGATTCGATCACGTTCGCGGTGATGTAAAGGTTGGCGCGGATGAAATCCGCCGGGAAGGAACTGTTGTGCTTGATACCTCCCACCTTCGCCGCAGCCAGGACCACGTAATCCGGACGCTCAGCCGCGAAAAAACGGTCCACGGCCGCCTGGTCTTCCAGATTCAGTTCTGGGCGGGTGCGCAGCAGGAGGTTGTCGTAGCCGGCCGCACTGAAAGTCCTGACCAGGGAGTCGCCGGCCAGGCCCTTGTGTCCGGCGATAAATACCTTGTCGTTCTTGTCCATGATTAGGGGGTCCAGTCCGGTTTGGTAAGAGTGCCAAGTAAATTATACAATTATTTATATTACCGGCTGGCGCCCGAACTCCGGCCGCCGAGGGGAGACAATGGTAAAACAGTCCGCTAAAGGCAAGGTTTTTATCACAGGCGGGGCGGGTTATATCGGCTCGGTCATGGCACCACAGCTGCTGCGTGCCGGCTGGAAAGTTACAGTGCTCGACAACCTGATGTTCGGCCAGACCTCCCTGCTGGACTGCTGCCACGAGCCCGGCTTCGAAATGCTGCGCGGCGACGCGCGCGACGAGCGGCTGGTGAAGGAGGGGATGAAAGACGCCGACTATATCATCCCGCTGGCCTGCCTGACCGGTGCCCCGCTGTGCGACAAGAATCCCTCCGAAGCGAAGGGCGTCATCCTGGACGCCCTGGATACCATCCTGAAATTCCGCTCTGAAGAACAGCGGCTGATGTATCCGACCACCAACAGCGGTTACGGCGTGGGCGAGACGGGTAAGTTTTGCACCGAGGCAACCCCGTTGCGGCCGGTCTCGTTGTACGGCCGCCTGAAGAACGATGCTGAGGCTAAGATCCTGGGCGCCGGCAACTCCATTACCTTTCGCCTGGCCACCGCTTTCGGCGTGAGCCCGCGCATGAGGCTGGACCTGCTGGTCAACGACTTTACCTACCGCGCCGTGAACGACCGCTTCATAGTGCTGTTCGAGGCTCATTTCAAGCGCAACTTTATCCATGTGCGCGACGTAGCCAAAGCCTTCATGCACGGAATGGAGAGCTTCGACGGGATGAAGGGTACCATGTATAACCTGGGCCTGAGCGACGCGAACCTGAGTAAGATGGAACTATGCCAGGCCATCCAGAAGCAGGTGAAGGGCTTCTACGTGACCGAGGCCACCATAGGCGAGGATCCGGACAAGCGCGACTACATAGTCAGCAATGAGAAGATAGAGAGGACGGGCTACAAGCCGGACGTGTCGCTGGATAAGGGGATCACCGAGCTGCTGAAGGCCTTCCGCATCATCAAGAGGACCCAGTATTCCAATGTCTGACACGATTGCCGCCGCGGGTGAGCTGGAAAAAAAGGCGAAATGGGTTCGTCGCGAGACGCTGCGCCTGCACAAGCTGGCGCCCGAGACCCGAGTGGCCTCCTCGCTGTCCGACGTGGAGATCTTCGTGGCCCTTTATTACGGCGGGCTGCTGAGATTCGACCCGAAGAACCCTAAGTCCGAAACCCGCGACCGCGTGATCGTCAGCAAAGGCCACGGCGGCATCTCGCTGTACCCGATCCTGGCCGACCTGGGCTTCTTCGCCAAGGACCAGCTGGACAAGATCGGCACGCCGGAGTCCATCCTGTGCGGCATCCCGGATGCGGTACCCGGCTTCGAGACCATTAATGGTTCCCTGGGGCACGGCCTCGGCGTAGGCAGCGGCTCGGCGTTGGCGCTGTGCCGAAAGGGCTCGCCGGCCAACGTGGTGGTGGTGATGGGAGACGGCGAGCTCTTCGAGGGTTCCGTGTGGGAGGCCGCTATGTTCGCCGGCTTCCACAAGCTCGACAATCTGACGCTGATCGTGGACCGCAACAAGAAATCCATGCTGGGCCTGACGCGGGAGATTATAAACCTGGACCCGCTGGACGAGAAGTTCCGCTCTTTCGGCTGGGAGACGGTGACGGCCGACGGTCACAGCGCGGCCGGCGTACACGCCACCCTTTCAAAGCTGATCCCGGCGCGAAACGGCCGTCCTAAGATCTTTGTGGCCGAGACGGTGAAAGGAAAAGGGGTTCCCCAGCTTGAGGCGGACCCGCTCTGCCACATCCGCAACCTGACCCCTGAACAGGTGGACGGCCTGATGGAGGACCATAAATGAGCGCTCCCCCGCCCGTCAAAAAAGCGATGCGTGACACCTTCATAGGCAAGACTCTGGAGGCGATGGCCTCCGAAAAGAACCTTTACTTCCTCTCGGCCGACTTCGGCGCGCCGCTGCTGGACCGCATCCGCAAGGAGTATCCCTGCAACTTTATCAACGTCGGCATAGCCGAGCAGAACCTGGTGAGCGTGGCCGCCGGCCTGGCCTTCGAGGGGATGACCGTGCACGCCTACGCCATCTCTTCGTTCCTGGCGACGCGGGCCTTCGAGCAGGTGAAGATAAATCTGTCGCTGCACTCGCACGTGCGCGAAGTGAACGTGAACCTGGTGGCCGTGGGCGCCGGCCTCAGCTACGACATCTCCGGCCCCACGCACCACGGCCTGGAGGATCTCTCGGTGGTCAATTCACTGCCCGGCATCACGCTCTTCTCTCCCAGCGACTGGGTGCTGGCCGGGAAATTCCACGCTTACGCCCTGGCTCACAAGGTGCCGAAGTACCTGCGCCTGGAGGGCAAGCCCGTGCCCGCCATTTACGACGCCCGGCCCGAAGTGAAGATTGAGGACTGCTTCTGCGAGCTGCAGAGGGGGGAGGACGTCTGCGTGGTGTCCACCGGTTTTATGACGCATGTGGCGCTGGAGGCCATGAGACTGGCCGCCGCGAAAGGCCTGAAGCCCGGCCTGGTGGACCTGTTCCTGCTGAAGCCGCTCGACGGCGCCAGCCTGATGAGGACCCTCGGGCGTTACAAGAAAGTCGTAACGATAGAGGAGGGCTTCATAGGCGCTGGCGGCATGGACGCTATCGTCTCGGGCCTGGTCAACGCCTCCGGCCTGGGCCTGAAGATCAAGTCTCTCGGTTTTCGCAATAAGTTCGT
This sequence comes from Elusimicrobiota bacterium, assembly GCA_003500765.1. Taxonomy (GTDB): domain Bacteria; phylum Elusimicrobiota; class Elusimicrobia; order Elusimicrobiales; family UBA9959; genus UBA2231. Next base: position 6,088 of record DNQL01000038.1, read on the forward strand.
CTTTGAACACGGCCCGCGCGAATACCTGCATTCCCTCTACGGCCTGGACGCCGGTAGCCTGGCGGCCCTGCTGGAAAAGGAGCTGGCTGCCTGATGTCAAAGGTAGACCTGCTGATAGTAAAGCCGGGTAGCGCCCGCAAGCAGTACAGCGTTTTTAAGGACACTCTGGCCGCCATAGAGCCGCCGCTCTGGGGGCTGATGCTGGCCGCTTTCGCACGGGAAAAGGGCTATTCGGTGGCCGTATTGGACGCCGAGGCGGAGAACCTCACTCCCGACGAAGCCGCCGCGAGTATCAAGGCCTTCGACCCCCTGCTGTGCGGCGTGATAGCCGCTGGCTCCAACCTGTCCGCCTCTACCCAAGCCATGCCCGGAGCTTCTCAGCTGCTGGGACTTATCCGCCAGGCCGCCCCGCGGCTGAAGACTTTCCTGTGGGGGCTGCATCCGTCCGCGCTGCCCGAGCGTACGCTGAAGGAAGAGAAACCCGATTTTGTGATGCAGGGCGAAGGCTTTTCCGCCACCGTCGGGTTGCTGGAGCGCCTGAAGGCCGCCCGCTCCGAGTTCGATACGCCCGGCGTGTGGTACATGAGGGGCGGCGTCGCCGTGCCCAACCCCCGCGAGCCCTTGGTCGCCGACCTTGGATCGCTGCCAATGCCGGCCTGGGACCTGGTGCCGATGGAGAGATACCGCGCGCACAATTGGCACTGCTTCGACGACCTGGGCCGCCGTACCCCTTACGCGGTGCTTTACACCAGCCTGGGCTGCCCTTTCGACTGCCATTTCTGCGCGCTGAAGGCCCTGTTCGGCAAGCCGCAGATACGCTACCGCCCTCCGGAGAAGGTCATCGAGGAAATAGACCTGCTGGTGGGGAAGTACGGCGTGCGAAATATCAAGGTTCTCGACGAATGCTTCATCCTCAGCCGGCCGCACGTGGAGAAGATCTGCGACCTGATCATAGAGCGCGGCTACGACCTGAACATCTGGGCCTACGCGCGTGTGGACACCATAGACCCCGCGCTGCTTGCCAAGCTTAAGAAGGCCGGCGTTAACTGGCTGGCGCTGGGCATAGAGTCCGGCAGCGAGAAGGTTCGCGGCGCCGAGAAGACGCGCAACTACACGCAGGAGAAGATCCGAGAGGCCGTGGACCGCATCCACGCGGCGGACATCGCCATAGTGGCCAACTTCATCTTCGGCCTGCCCGAGGACGACTTGGCCAGCATGCGGGAGACGCTGGACATGGCCAAGGCGCTCAACTGCGCCTATACCAACTTCTACACGGCAATGGCCTACCCGGGCTCGGCCCTGTATAAAGACGCGATAAAGAACGGCACCAGGCTGCCCGACAGCTGGCTGGGCTACGCCCAGTTCAGCGAGGAAACTTTGCCTTTGCCGACTAAATATTTATCTAGTGGCGAGGTGCTGGCTTTCAGGGACGCGGCTTTCGACGAGTTCCATTCCTCGCCGGCCTATCTGTCTATGATGGATAAAAAGTTCGGCCCGAAGACCGTAACGCACGTGAAAGAAATGCTTAAACTCAAGATAAAGCGGAAATACGCCGCTGGGGCGGGGAAATGATAATCAGCAAGACGCCGTACAGGATCTCTTTTTTCGGAGGGGGGACGGACTACCCTTCCTGGTACAATGAGAACAAGGGGCAGGTTCTCAGTACCGCCATAGACAAGTACTGTTATATTACCTGCCGCTATCTGCCCCCTTTTCACGCCCATAAATTCCGGGTCGTTTATTCCAAAACCGAGGATGTTATGAGGGTTTCCGAAATAAAGCATCCTTCGGTCCGGGCCTGCCTGCAGTTCATGAAGATAAAGGACGGGGTGGAAATACATCATGACGGCGATCTCCCGGCCCGCTCGGGCCTCGGTTCCAGCTCGGCTTTCACCGTGGGGCTCCTTAAGGCCCTCTATGCCCTTAAGGGCCATGTGGTTTCTTCGGACCAACTGGCGCGCGACGCAATATATGTCGAGCAGGTGATGCTCAAGGAGAACGTGGGGGCGCAGGATCAGGTGATAGCCGCTTATGGGGGATGCAATATGGTCAGTTTTGGAGACAAGACCCACCTCCAGGTCCGCCCGCTCACCCTTTCTTCCCCGCGCATAAATGAGCTGCAGGACCGCCTGATGCTGTTCTATACCGGTATCGCCCGCACCGCCAACGACATAGCCGGCGAGCAGATCCGGAAGACCCATCTGCGAAAGCGCGAGCTTACGCTGATGGGCCAGATGGTGGATCATGCGGTGGAAATACTCAATTGCGGCGGGAATATCGACGGCTTCGGCCGCCTCCTCCACGAAAGCTGGAAGCTCAAGCGAGGGTTGACCGATAAGATCACTAATGTTTTTATCGACGACGCGTATGAGGCGGCCAGGCGCGCGGGCGCCCTTGGCGGCAAGATCCTCGGCGCGGGCGGAGGCGGCTTCATGCTCTTCTTCGCGCCTCCGGGGCGGCAGAAGCGGGTACGCGCGGCGCTGAAGAAGCTGCTGAACGTGCCGTTCAGGTTCGAATACTCGGGGAGTTCCATTATCTTCTACAAGTCATGAGTATGGACGCGGTGATACTCTGTGGCGGGAAGGGAACGCGGCTGCGGGCCGTGGTCCCGGACCGCCCTAAACCGATGGCGGCCGTCGGAGGCAAGCCGTTCCTCGAGCTGCTGATGGATTATGCTGCGGGCTACGGCTTCGTCCGTTTCGTCCTGTGCGCGGGCTACATGGGGGAGATGATCCGGGCATATTTCGCCGCGCGGGTGCTGCCGTACGAGGTGACGGTCGCGATCGAAACGGAACCGCTGGACACCGCCGGGGCGATAAAGAACGCCGAGGGCCTGATAAAAACCGGCCGTTTCCTGGCGATGAACGGCGATTCGATGGTGCGGGCGGACCTGAAAGCCTTGGCTGACTTCCACGAGTCCAAGCGGCCGCTGGCCTCGCTGGCGGCCGCCAAGAAGGAAGACGCTTCGGCCTTTGGGACCCTGTCCGTCGGGGCTGACGGAAAACTGTTGGCCTTCAGGGAGAAAGCGGCGGCCGCCTCCGGCCTGGTTAACGCCGGTATCTATATTTTAGAGAAGGACGCTCTCGGCCTTGTCCCTGCCGGGAAGAAGTATTCGCTGGAGCGGGACCTGTTCCCCGCGCTGGCCGCGAAGGGCGCGGTGAATGTTTTTGAAGTACCGGGCGAGCTCATAGACATAGGCACCCCGGAAGGATACAGGCAGGCAGGAGAGAAACTTCAATGAGAATACCGTTCGGCACCATCTCGGTCACCAAAGAGTCTCGCAAACTGATAAACGAAGCCCTAGACAGCGTCAGACTTTCAAGCGGCCGGCTGGTAAAGGAATTTGAAACTAAATTTGCCGCGCTGACTGGCACCCGGGAGGCCGTGGCTGTCAGCACCGGTACCGACGCCGATATTCTTGCGCTGGCCGTCCTTCACGACTTCGGGGCGCGGCGAGGAGACGAGGTGATCGTGCCGGCGCTGTCCTTCGTGGCCACCGGCAATGCCGTGGTTCACGCCGGCTTCAAGCCGGTGTTTGTGGATATAGAGCGCCATACGCTCAACATAGACCCGAAAAAGATAGAGCGGGTCATCACCAAAAAGACCCGCGCCATCATGCCGGTGCACCTGATGGGGAAACCTGCCGAAATGGATGCCATCAACAAGATAGCCAAGAGGCACAATCTCTTCGTAGTGGAAGACGCCGCTGAGGCGCACGGCGCCGTTTACAAGGGCCGTAATGTCGGCACGCTGGGAGACCTGGCCGCTTATAGTACCTACATCGCCCATATTATAACTACGATAGAGGGCGGCATAGTCACCACCGACAGAGAGGATTTTGCGGAAGTGCTGCGCTCGCTGCGCAGCCACGGCCGCGCCTGCAAGTGCAAGGTCTGCGTCATGAACTGCGGCGCCGCCAGTTACTGCGACAAGCGTTTTAAGTACGGCGCGGGCTCCGACATCCGTTTCGTATTCGAGCGCATAGGTTATTCCTGCAAGATGAACGAGCTTGAGGCCGCCGTGGGCATAGGCAGCATGACCAACTACAGGAAGATCATAGCCAAGCGCCACGCCAACCTTATCTCCATGATAGAGAAGTTCCAGAAGTTCTCGCCTTGGCTCTACACCATCAAGGAAGAGAAACACGAGCGGATAGGGCCGCACGCCTTCGCCATAATAAGAGGGGAGAAAGCCCCGTTCAGCCGCAACGAGCTGGGGCTTTATCTCGAAAAGGCGGGCATAGACACGCGTCACCTCTTCTCGTCCATGCCGACGCAGTGCCCCGGCTTTGCCTACCTGGGCCACAAGTTGGGAGACTTTCCCAACGCCGAGTATATGGGTGATAACGGCCTGCATATAGGCGTGCACCAGGACCTGGGGGCCTCCCACGTCAATTATTTCATACACACGGTGGAGGGGTTTTTGCGGGAAAAGGGTCTGGCTTTCTAGGGAGTCGGTCAGGCTATCGGCCTTATCAGGCTTCGAGGTTTTAGAATTTCCAGCGAAAAAACTCTTCCAGGAGCTGCAGGCCGCAGGCCATCCCGGCTTTATAGTGGTTTATCCTAGAGCTGGGAAGCAGTATCCGCCCTTTCTTCTCTTCTATCCTCTTCGGCTCATCCGAAGGTATTTCCGCTATCCTGAGTCCCGCCTTGGCCGCTCTTATGGACATAAGCGGTTCCCAGCTGACATGCCTGCCAAAATACTTTTCATAGAAGGCGGATCGGCGAACGTTGAGTTTGAGCTTCTCCGGGACTTCTCTGCGGTATGCCCTGAACATCACCATGGCATCGGTATAACGGAATCCGAAGAGGGCGGAGATGGTGTTGGTAAAAATCTTATTGCCTAGATGGGTTATCGCCGTGTCGTCGTAGCTTTTCGCCGCGCCCTTGTAGCGGGATGCTATCACCATATCGTAGCCTGATCGGATTTTTTCGGCGAGGAGGGGTATCGTCTCCAGGACCGAATTCCCGTCCGGGCTGAATACGATCACTATATCTTCCCGGTGGAGTGCGCCCCATCTGGTAGAC
>DNQL01000234.1 GCA_003500765.1 Elusimicrobiota bacterium
GGCTGCTGGCGCTGGCCGGCGCCGCCGCCGCGCTGCTGCTCTTCTTCCGCTGGTCCGACGGCAGGCGCAACTACGCCGCCGCCTACGAGTCGGCCGGTTCCAATATCTCCTCGATGGTATGGCGCGGGGGGGAACTATGGGTCTCCGACTGGCTGGAGCAGGGGCTCTACCGCTACGCGCCCCGCGGCGGAAAACTGGCGCTGGCCGAGAAGGTCACGCTGCCCGGCACCCATATAACGGGTTTCGCTTTTTCCGGGGACAGCCTCTATGTCTGCGATTCCTGGGCCGGAGTCGTGCAGGAGCGGACGCTGGAAAAGGGCTTTCCCGTGGCCGGGAACCACGACCTGCCGGGCAAGATAACCTCGCTTTTCTTCGACGGCAAATATCTCTGGACCTGCGATTCGGAAGGCGTGGTCTCCCGCCGACGGACCGGCGACGACCTGCCGGTGGAGGCGGAGTTCCGGCTGGCGCATAAGCCCGACCAGATATACAAGGATTCTAAAGCTTTCTGGTCTGTGGTCTCGTCCAGCGGCAGGATCTACCGGCACAGGCTGGACGAAAAGCTCACGGTGGAGGAGATCTTTACCGCCGGCGACCCCGGTTCCGACAGGCCCCTGTCGGCCTTCACCTGGCGCAACGGCAGGCTGTGGCTGGCGAGGGAAGGCGGCAAGACCATCGGGGAATACGGGCCCGGGATACTCAGGAAAGCCGAGTAGCCGCGGCCCGGCCTCGCCCCGGACAAAAAAAACCGGCCCCCGAAAGGGGGCCGGTTTTTTCTTTGCGCGCTCCCGTCGTTAGATGAGGTCGCGGGTGCAGTTGGTCTGGCTGCAGGTGGTGTCGCCGGTGTCGATGTTGTAGGTCAGCGTATAGGCGCCGTAGGTCGCCGGCGGGGTGGGCGCGGCGTTCCTGGCGGCCCGGACGGTGGTGCCGGCCAGCGTGAACGTGTAGATCTTCTGCACGCAGCCGCCGGTCCCGGTGCAGTCCGCGCCGGTGGAGTTCTTGAAGGTCACGTCGAGCACGTCCCAGCTGGTGGTGTAGGTGCCGGCCTTGGCCATGGCGCGCGACTGCGCGGCCTTGACGGCGGCGAAGACCGACTGGGCCTCGGCCACCCGGGCGCGCTCCACTACTTTGAAGTACTGCGGTATGGCCATGGAGGCCAGGATACCGATGATCAGAACGACGACGAGAAGCTCGATAAGAGTGAAGCCCTTGCGTATTTTTTGCATTTCTTCTTGATTCTCCTTTTAGTTATGCGGACTGCGTTTTTAAAGCGTCCCCCCGGGTGTTCCCGCGTCCCTCATACGGCGGAACCGCGGTGACGTCTTAACTGAATCTTAAACAAAAACCCGCCGCTAAATCAAGTGGGGGGGCGGCGGCCCCTGAAAATTTTGCGCCCGGCGCGATTCGAACGCGCGGCCACCCGCTTAAAAGGCGGATGCTCTACCACTGAGCTACGGGCGCATCTCGTGCACACTGATTATACAAAAATTGTAGAATGTCGCATAACATGGCGAGGAACAGCCGATACAGGGTCAAGGTCCGATTCAAGGTGCGCAAGCGCAGCCTCGGCGTCGCGTCCGTCGCCGCGCTGGCGATAGTCCTCTCCGTTTCCGCCGTGTACGGAACCAGGATAGCGTGGGACTGGGTCTCGCCCCGTTTCAGCCGCGGCCTGGTCAAGTTCAAGCTCGAGAGCGCTTCGGTAGAGGTCCCGGCCAAGAGCGTGGAACAGTGGATTTCGGCTCACCTGGAGGCGCGCAGGGGGGAAGAATGGACTTCCGCCGATTGCGCGCGCTTCCTGGAAAAAGTGGAGAAGCGCTATCCTTACCTGAATGACGCGAAGCTTTCCCGTAATTTCCTGACCGGCTCGCTGCGCTTCCGCGCCGGGGTGGAGACCGTGGTCGCCCCCGTGACGCGGGCCGGCTCCTCCTGCTACCTGGGAGAGAGCGGCCGCCTTTTCGGGGAGATATATCCCGAGGCCGTTCCCGGCGGCATAGGCGCTATCCTGCCCGCCTCGCCGGACGCCTTCCCGGACGCGGCCCGCTTTCTCTTCCGCCTGAACTCCCTTTCCGGCCTTTTCGACAGCAGGCCGCTCTCGCTGTCCTGCCCCTCGGCCGGGGGCCCCTGCCGGCTGGCCCTCTCCGACGGCACCGAGGTGCTCTGGGGAGGGTTTGAATTCACGCGCGCAAAAATATTAAGATTGAACGAGATTTTGGAGAAATCGGCTTCCAGGCTCAAGGGCCCGTACAAAGTTGACCTGCGCTATTTCGAAGACGGCCGAGCCGTCGTTTCCGCCCTTTGAAGCCCGCCGCCGGAGCCTCGCTAGTTTCCAGGCCCGGCGCGGCCGGCATCCCCGGAGTAAGTCAGCCCGATAACCTGTTCCACCGGAGACTTTTATGGCTAAACCTGAAATAATCGCCGGCCTAGACATGGGCAGCGGCAAAGTGACCTGCGTTCTCGCCTCGCACGACCCCGCCGCCGGCAAGGTGCGGATAATATCCGGCGCCAGCATCCCCTGCAAGGGCCTCAAGGGCGGCGTTGTGGTCAGCATCCCCGAGACCACCAAGGCCGTCGCGCTGGCGATGGAAGAGGCCGAGGAGAAGGGCGGCGAGGTCATCCGCGAGGTCCTGATGGGCGTGCGCGGCACCCATATAACCACCTACAACAACCGCGGCGCCTACAATATCGCCCGCACCGACCGGGAGATCACCGCCGACGACGTGGCCAGCGTGATAGAGAGCGCCAAGGCCATCCCGATGTCCAGCGACCGCGAGATACTGCACGTGGTGCCGCAGGGATTCTCTCTGGACAGGCAGAAGGGCGTGCCGAATCCCGTCGGGATGGAGGGCTCCCTGCTCGAAGTTGGCGTGCATATCGTCACCGCCTCCAGCTCCCATATCAACAACCTCCACCGCGCGGTTTCCCAGGCCGGTTTCCGCGTGATAGACACCGTTTACAGCCTGCTCGCGCTAGGGGAGGTCGTCGTCTCGCCCGAGGAGAAGGACCTGGGCTGCCTGCTGGTGGACATCGGCGACCAGTCGGTCTCCGTCGGCAGCTACTACGAGGGCAGCCTGCGCTTCAGCCGCGAGCTGGGCATAGGCGGCTACCATGTCACGCGCGACATCGCCTACGCGCTGCACACCTCCATGAGCGCCGCCCAGGCCATAAAGGAGAAGCACGGCGCCGTGCTCTCCTCCCTGGTGGACGACGAGGGCGCCATAAGCGTGGTCGGCCTCGACGGCCGCAACAAGCGCGAGATAAAGCCCCGCGAACTGCTCGATTACATACAGCCCCGCGTGGAGGAGATATACGGCAAGGTCAACTCCGCGCTGCAGAACTGCAACTACGCCTTCCCCGGCGGCGCCGTGCTGACCGGCGGCGGCGCTCTGCTGCGCGGCATGCCCGAGGCCGCCGAGCAGATGCTGGAGCTGCAG
>DNQL01000245.1 GCA_003500765.1 Elusimicrobiota bacterium
AGCCAGTGGCCCGTGCCCAGCCGCCGGTCGGCCAGCAGGCCCAGCCAGAAGCCGAGCCCGACCCCGACCGCCAGCTGGAGGCCGGACTGCAGCAGGCCGTAGTATCCCCGCTCTTCTCTCTTCACGACTGTATTCTAACAAATGCTAAAATTATGGCGATGGAAAAAGGCCCGAAAAAGATACTCTTCATCGACCCCGCCCCCGGCGCCGAAAGCGAGATAATGCCGCTGCTCTCGGAGCGCGGCTGGCAGGTGCAGCGCTGCGGCAATTACCAGGAGGCGATGACCTCGCTGCAGAACTGGAAGCCCGACCTGGCGGTGCTCAATATCCTCACCGAAGCCTTCAACCCCCTCGACCTCCTCAAAGAGGTGCGGGAGAACCCTTTCACCCAGAACCAGCGCATAGTGGTCTTCTCCCATTCGCCGAAGATCGAGGTGGTCACGGGACCCTCGCCGCGCGTGAGCGGCTACCTCAACAAGCCCATAGATTTCGAGGCCCTCAAAGCCCTTCTTCTCAAGACCGCGGAGAAGCCCGCTCCCGACAAGCCCGTGACGGTGCTGGTCGCCGACGACGACGAGGAGTTCTCCGACCTGGTCAAGATGTTCCTGGAAGCCAATTACTACCGCCCCGTCGTGGTCAACGACCCGCTGAAAGTGATCGAAACGGCCAAAACGGAGAAGCCCGACGCCATGCTGCTCGACATCATGATGCCCGGCAAGGACGGCTTCCGCATCATGGACGAGCTGCAGGACGAGGCCGCCACGGCCTATATCCCGGTCATAATCCTGAGCGCTCTGCGGCTGGACAATTTCCAGGAGAGGGGCATACTTACCGGCCTGCCCGAGATAGTATCCAAGGACATGCCCAAGGAACTGCTGCTGAAGATGATAGAGGCGCAGCTGGGCGAGACCGAGGCGGGCGGTGAAGAGGCGGCGGCCGCGCCGCGGCGCTCCGACAGGCCGCGCGTGCTCTTCGCCGACGACCAGACCGAGCTCCTCTACCTCATGAAAGAGATGCTGGAGCAGGCCGGCTTCGAGGTCTTCACGGCCGAGAACGGCGGCGAGGCGCTCAAGGCCGTATTCGAGCACACGCCCGACATCGCGGTGCTCGACTACAACATGCCGGTCAAGGACGGCCTGGCCGTGGCCGAGACGCTCAAGGAGAACCCCCTCTTCGCCCACATCCCGATAATAATCTGCACCGCCTTCAGCGAGAAGAGCACCAAGCTGCGCGGCCTGGGCATGGGCATAGACGACTACCTCATAAAGCCGGTCGACGCCGACGAGCTGATAGCGCGCATCCGCATGGTGCTCAAGCGCAACAAGCAGGTGCTCGACACCAACCCACTCTCCAAACTGCCCGGCAACCCGTCCATACAGGCCCGCGTCGAGCGCGAGATACAGAAGAACTCCGACTTCGCCGTGCTCTACATAGACCTCGACAACTTCAAGGCCTTCAACGACTCCTACGGCTTCGAGGCCGGCGACCGCGTCATCAAGACCACGGCCAACCTGCTGGTCAAGCTGACCATACAGAACGAGAACTCCGAGGATTTCATCGGCCATATCGGCGGCGACGACTTCATAGTCGTCACCAGTTTCGAAAAGGCCGAGCCGCTGGCCAAGAGCATCATAGCGGCTTTCAACGAGATAGCCCCCTCCTTCTACAGCAAGGAGGACCGCGAGCGGGGCTGCATAGTATCCACCGACCGCCAGGGCAACATAAAAAAGTTCCCGTTCATCACCATCTCCATCGGCGTGGTGCACAACCGCCTGCGCCCGCTGATCTCTTTCGCCCAGGTCAGCAATATCGGCACCGAGCTCAAGAAATTCGCCAAGGCCGGCTCGGGCGGCAACTACACCATAGACCGCCGCAAGGACTGAGGTCCGCACGACGCCAAAGAGAAGGGCCGCGCGCGAGCGCGGCCCTTCTCTTTTTACCGGCTTGGGCTCAGATCTCCAGTATCCTCGGCTCGGGGATATCGTCCTCGTCCGGGTAATAGACCGCGGGCACGAAGCCCCCGCCCTGACCGTCCGGGTTGTATACCGCCGGGACTATGCCCGAATCGCGCAGGCTCGGGGCCTGGGTCGGGACGTTCTGCCGCTTCGCCTCTTCTATCGCCCTCTCGAACTCCGTGACGGGCAGGAAATCCTTCAGGCGGCCGATCAGCGTGGCGTCCTCGCCGCGCCCCTCGTCCTGGCCCACGACATGCGCCGAGCCGGGCTCGAAGCCGCCGGGGCGCGGGTAATCGTATTCCACGACCCCGTCCGACCCGGTGTGGATATAGTCGGTACCGCCGCGGGTCAGAACTCCCTCTATCATCATCGTGTCGGCGTTGAAGACCGGGCTGCCCGAGTTGCCGGAGAAAGTGTCGAGGTCGGTCACGAAAAAGCCCTTATCCGCGTGGACCCGGCGGACGCTGGCGCTGCCGGCGATCTTGACCGGCATGCCGCTGGGATAACCGATGGTGAACAGCCTGGCGCCGGCCGCGGGGGCCGCGCCGCGGTTGATCGCCAGCGGGAAGCGGTCCGCCGGTACTTTGCGGTCGAGCCGGATGACGGCGTAGTCGGCGCCGCCCTTGTCGTATTTGGCCGAAACTATCTCCTTGAAGCCGAAGACGTTCTCCGCGGGAACCTCGGACGGGAACTCGCCGGCCCGGGCTACGACATAGCCGAAGACAAAAACGGTGTTCCTGTAACTGATCCTGGAGTCCTCGGGGGCGTACTCCATGAAACAGTGCGCGGCGGTGACCACCAGGTCCTCGCCGGCCAGGAAAGAGGAGCAGAAAGAGCCGAAGGGCTGGTCGCCGTAGCGCTCTTCCTCCCGCAGGTTGAACTTGTCGCGGATAGTGCGGCCGGAGCCGATGGAGGCGGTACCGCGGCGGGCGTCCAGGACGACGTCACGGCTGCGGAAAAGGGCGGCGGTGGAATCGGCCAGGCGCTGGTAGACCCGGTCGGCCTCGTAGTAGTCGGCCCGGTTATCCTCTCCATAGATGGCGATCGGGACGATATTGCCGCCGTAGCGGGTATCGCGCTCGGCCAGGAGGGAGCCGGGGAAAAGCAGTACCGCGGCCGAGAAAACCGCCGTCATGGTCATTTTCGATTTCATGGCACCCTCCTTTCCTTAAATTTGCCGCTGGTATAGTGTGGCACGGAGGTTGACTAAAATCAAGTCCCATGGGTCCCGCCCCCGCATAGGCCCTTGGGCCTACTATGTAAGAGAACAACCGGGGTCTGCCGGGAGCTCACCACGAAAAACACCTCAGGCGCCCTCGCCGGGCCTTCCCTCCGCCACGGGTTCGGCTTTCCGGGATACACCCGGCGCTGCGCTCGGCCGGGCACGAACTCGGCCTGCGCGCATAGCGCGCCAGGCCTCAGACAATCATGCCCGTCCGGCAGTGCCGGTTCCCTCGCTCCGCTTGGGGAAAGCCTCCGATGTGGCTTCGGAAGGCCCGGCGGGGGAGCCTTGCCCGTCAAGCGGCCCATAAAGGAGACAACCGGGGGAGGCGGCCTGCCAGCTAAGCAGGACCGCCTCGGAGCTCCGAGCATCGTAAGCGCGAGGAGCGAGAGCCGAGGACCGACGCGCTATGCGCGCGAGTCCGTGTCCTGCGTGCTGGCAGGCCGTCATGCCCCCGGAATAAATCTCCTTATGGGAGCGGGGAAATAAAGAACCGCCGCCAGCTTGCGCGGACGGCGGCTCGCCTGAATATCGCGAAAGATTACTTCGCGTTCTTGCCGATGATCTTGGCCAGGTCGAACATGGTGACCTGCTTCTTGCCGGCGAACAGCTTCAGCAGCTTCTCGTCAGCGTTGATGCAGCGCTTGTTCTTCTTGTCCTGCAGGTTGTTCTTCTTGATGTAGGCCCACAGTTTCTTCACGATCTCGGTGCGGGGGATCGGCTTGTTGCCGACGACGGCGCCGAGGGTCTCGTTGGGGGTGATGGGGGCCATGAACTTCGAATTAGCTTTGGCAGCGGGCATTTACTTCCTCCTAATGAATAACTGCTTTACTTCGTACATATTAACCTATTTCCCCTCGGGTCTGTCAATAGGATTTACGCGGGGAAAACCAGCGGGGCTTGCGGAACAGGGTGACCGAGCTTTCGGGGCCGGTCCAGCCGGAACGCGTGCGGACGCGGGCGGAGAGGATGTTCAGTCCGGGCTCCAGGCGCCCCATGAGGCGCGGCGGAGCGGCGGACCAGGGGCCGTCGTTGAACCGGAAAAGAAAGGACTCCAGGTCCGGGGATCCCTCCGCGGCCAGGGCTATCCGGATAGTCCCGTCCGGTTCCGTCCCGGCTATATTGATAATGGCCTGGTTGACCGGCCTTTGGTATACCTGGAGGTCGTCCAGTACCGGCCAGGCCGTGAACTTTTCTTTGGCGAAGGCGTCGTTGAACGAGACTATAGTATGGACATAGGTGACTTCGCTGGCGCCGCCGCCGATTAACGGGTAGCGGGTAATGTCGGAGGACTTCACCAGTTTTTCCTGCCGGCCGCCGCGGTCCACGGTCACAGGGTTAACGAGCTGATTGCTGCGGAGGTATAGGGCGTACTTGCGGTAAAGCTTCAGGTCCTCTTTTGACGCCTTTTCCTTCTTCCAGTCGGAGCCGACCTTGAAGACTTCATCCTCTTCCCCGCGCCAATGGACCTCGCAGAGCTCGCGGGCGTTGAGCGGCACGCCGTTGCGCTCATAGTGCAGGTCGAAGTACGGGTCCATCACTACCCATTTACCCAGCTCGTCCGACCAGACCTCGGTCACGAAGTGGCCGACTATGTCGATATAGCGCGCGTGCAAGCCCAGCGCCATGGCCGCCTGGGCATAGACCACGCCGTACTGCGCGCAGAAGCCGCGGTTCCCCTTGCGGGCGAGGTCGAGTATCTCCAGCGCGTCCCAGGGAGGATAGCGGAACTTCTGTCCGGGCTCCCACTGATGCCGGGCCCAGCCGCGCAGGGCGACGATGGTCTCGAGCTGGCTGCGGCCGGCCTTGAGGCCTTCCAGTTTCTCGCGCTTGAGCAGGCGTTTTAGCGAAGGATGGGCGAAATCCTCCTCGACGGCCTGGTGGCTGGCCACGGCCCAGCGGCCGTTGTTCTCCGACACCTTCACAACGAAGCCCCAACGCGCGAAAAGCAGCAGGGCGGCGCCTAAAATGACGGCCGGGACCGCGTACTTGAAGCGCGGTCCCGGCTTTACCTCCGGTTGGGGTTTGTTCTTTTTTGACACGGGCCTGTCAGACTTTGGGTCCGGCCCCCAGGATGGCCTTGTTGGTCACGCCGAACTTCTTGAAGTTGGCGGCGAAAAGGCCGGCCAGTTCCTTCAGCTTGGCGTCGTAAGCTTTCTTGTCCGCCCAGATCTTGCGGGGATTGAGCACTTCCGGCGGCACGCCGGGGCAGCGCGCCGGGATGCCGAAGCCGAACACCGGGTCCTTGGCGAACTTGACCTTGGCCAGCTTGCCGTCGAGCGCGGCGTTGAGCAGCGCGCGGGTATGCTTGATGCTCATGCGCTTGCCGACGCCGTAAGGACCGCCGCAGAGGCCGGTATTTATCAGCCAGCACTGCGCGCCGTGCTTCTTCATCTTCTTTTCCAGCAACTCGGCGTAGACGGACGGGTGGTGGAGCATGAAAGGCGCGCCGAAGCAGGTGCTGAAAGTGGCTTTGGGCTCCTTGATGCCCATCTCGGTATTGGCGACCTTGGCGGTATAGCCGCTGATGAAGTGGTACATCGCCTGCTCGGGAGTGAGCTTCGAGATAGGCGGCAGCACGCCGAAGGCGTCGTAGGTCAGCATGACTATGTTCTTCGGATGCGGGAAGGCCGGCCCCTTGATGGAATTGTCTATGAATTCCAGCGGGTAGCCCGCGCGGGTGTTCTCGGTCAGTGAATTGTCGGCCAGGTTCAGCTCGCGGGTGGACTTATCGTAAACCACGTTCTCGAGCACCGTGCCGAAGCGGCCGGTGGCGGCGTAGATCTGCGGCTCGGCCTCGGCGTCGAGGTTTATGACCTTGGCGTAGCAGCCGCCCTCGAAGTTGAAGATGCCGCCGTCGCTCCAGCCGTGCTCGTCGTCGCCGATGAGCCGGCGCAGCGGGTCCGAGCTCAGCGTGGTCTTGCCGGTGCCGCTGAGACCGAAGAAGATGGCCGTGTCCTTCTTCTTGCCCAGGTTGGCCGAGCAATGCATCGGCATAATCCCTTTGAGCGGCAGCAGGTAGTTCATGACGGTGAAGACAGCCTTCTTAATCTCGCCGGCGTAGGCGGTGCCGCCGATGAGGACCATCCGCTTCTCGAAGTTAAGCAGGATGAAAGCGGAGCCGCGCGTGCCGTCTATCTGAGGCATCGCGGTGAAGCCCGGCACGCAGACGACGGTGAAATCGGGCGTGAAAGCGGGCAGCTCCTCCGGCGCGGGCTTTATGAGCAGGTGGCTGACGAAAAGGCTGTGCCAGGCCAGTTCCGTATAGACGCGCACGGCGAGGCGGTTCCTGGGATCGGAGCCGGCGTAGCAGTCGCGGGCGTAGACGTCGCGCTTGGAAAGATAGAACTCGGCCTTTTTCAGCAGCGCGTCGAACTTATCCCCGTCGATGGCGACGTTCTGGTCGCTCCACCAGACGTTCTTATCGGTGGAGGCGTCCCTGATAACGAAGCGGTCCTGGGGAGAGCGGGCGGTATGCCTGCCGGTGCTGGCGCAGAGCGCGCCGCCGGCGGTGATGACGGCTTCTTTGCGGGCGACCGCGTGCTCGTAGAGCTCGGGGGCCGATAAATTGGCGTGGATCTTTCCGGAGGTCTTTATCGCTGTCATGTTCTTCTCCTGTACGGCGGCTTCGGTGGGCATCTTTTCTCCTTGCGCGTTCAGTCGAGGACCTTCCTGATCCGCGCGACTCCCTCTATGATATCTTTCTCGGCGCCGCAGTAGCTCAGGCGCAGGTGTCCCTCGAGACCGAACTCAACGCCGGGCACCGTCACTACCATGGCCTTCTCCAGCAGCATGTTGGAAAGACGCGTGGAGTCCTTGTCGTAGGCGCTGAGATCGGGAAAGCTGTAGAAAGTGCCCTGCGGCTTATGCAGCTTCGCTTTTTTGAGCTTCGCCAGTTCGGCGACCATGACGTCGCGCTTCTTCTGCAGGCCGTCACGGAGAGCCGTCACGAAGCCGTCCCCGGCCGCGAGCGCGCCGGCCGCCGCGGACTGGCTGAGCGCCGAGGGGCAGGAAGTCACCTGGGCCTGCACTTTCACCATCGCCTTCGTAAGCGGGGCCTGGGCCACGCTCCAGCCTATCCGGAAACCGGTCATCGAAAAAGTTTTGGATACGCCGTTTATCGAGACGATCATAGACTCGTCCAGCGGTTTTTTGGAGAAATCGAAAGCGGAGGGGGCCTTCTGTCCGTCGAAGACCAGGCGGTTGTAGATATCGTCCATCATCAGCCAGACGCCGCGGCGATCGCAGAGCTCGACCAGTCCCTTTATGAAATCCGGGCTGAACACCGCGCCGGACGGGTTGTTGGGACTGTTGAGCATGACGGCCTTGGTGTGCTGGTTGAAGGCGGCCTCGAACTGCTCGAGGGTCGGCACCACCGAGCCGGCTTCCGGCCGCAGTATGACGGGTTCGCCGCCGGCCATGCGCACCATCTCGGGATAACTGACCCAGTAGGGGGCGGGGAAGACGACTTCGTCGTCGGGGTCCACGACCGAGAGGAGGAAATTGTAGATAGCCTGCTTGGCTCCGGAGGAGACCACGATATTGCCGGCCGCGGGCTTGACGCCGTAATGCTTCTCCGTGTAGGCGGCTATGCCGGCCTTGAGGTCCGGCACGCCGGAGGTAGCCGTGTAGCGCACATACCGGGAATCGAGCTTCTTAAGGGAGGCGGAGTAGGCGCCGTCGGGGATCTTCTCTTCCGGCTCGCCGCCTCCGAGATGTATGACGGGCTTGCCTTCGGCTTTCAGCGTGTTAGCGAGCTCATTGAGCCGCAGGGTGGCCGATTGCCCCAGGGAAAGAGCCATTTTGCTCAGGTGCATTTTTACCCTCCCGGGAGAAAAAGAAGAAAGGCGCGGGCCGGAATCGAACCGGCGATGACAGTTTTGCAGACTGTTGCCTTACCACTTGGCGACCGCGCCGTCACATAAAATATAGCAAAAAAGCCCCCCCGCCGTGAACCGCGCGGGGACGTTGTTTAGTTCTTTAGTTTTACCGCCCGGTTCCGGCTTTTACGCCCTGAACAACTAAAGAACTAAACAACGTCCCCTTTTCCCGTTTCCCGGATCAGACCCAGCTTTCGGACTTTATGCCGCCCTGTATGCCTATGACCACGTGCTTGACCGGCACCTTGCGCGCCGCCGCGGCCGAGGCCTTTTTCGCCAGGGCCAGCAGGCCGCCGCAGCAGGGCACCTCCATCGTGACGACGGTCAGCGTGTTTATCTCCGCGTCGTCTATGAGGGACTGTATCTTTTCGGCGTAGATATCGAGGCCGTCGTCGAGCTTGGGGCAGGCGATGACCAGCGACTTGCCTTTTATGAAGTCCTCGTGGAAATTGCCGTAGGCGTAGGCCGTGCAGTCGGCCGCCACCACCACGTCGGCCTTGTGGAAGTACGGCGCGCCGGGGCTGGCCAGGTGCAGCTGAACCGGCCATTGCCGCAGCCGAGAAGGGGCGGGACCCGCCGGGGCTGCCTCTTCCGCGCAGCCGCCGCGCAGGTCCAGCGCCCTCCCCCCGGGACAGCCGCAGGGCTCGGGTGATTTTTTCGCCTTCATATCGTCCTCCCGGGGGTTGGGGATCCCCTTTTCCTTAAGATAGTCCAGGGCCTGCTTCAGATAAGCCTTCTGGCCGTGGTCTTTGAGGTGCTTCAGGTGCGCCTTTATCGTATTGGCGCCGTGCTTCACTATCCCTTCCATCGCCTTGCGTTCGTCGTATTCGGCCGCCTCCCTCTTCTCGATCCTTATCGCCCCCCGCGGGCATTCGCCTATGCAGGCGCCCAGCCCGTCGCAAAGTATGTCGCTTACCAGCCGCGCCTTGCCGTCTATCACCTGCAGCGCCCCCTCGGGGCAGCCGGTGACGCAAAGCCCGCAGCCGTCGCATTTATCCTCGTCGATCGTTATTATGTCCCTCTTCCTTTTCATGGAGCCTCCGTCAGCTCAGGTCGGCCAGCGTGACGCGCCGGACCTCGTCCATCACTTTCTTTTCGATGGCGGCCACCCGGCCGCGCAGCAGGCAGGTCCTGTGGTTATGACAGAGCGCCCCGCCGAAAACGCAATCGTTGAACTTGAGCGGCCCGCGCACGGCCGAAATTATGTCGCCGAGGCTTATCCTGCCCGCCGGCCTGGCCAGGACGAACCCGCCCCCGCGCCCCCTGGAGGACCCGGTGACGCCGCCGCGGGTGAGCGCCTGCATTATCTTGCGCAGTACCGGGCGCGGGACCCCGGCGGGCTTCTCCAGTTCCGCCGCGGAGAGGCCCCGGCCGGAACGGGCGATGGCCGCCAGCGCCCGGACCGCGTAATCCACTTCCCTGGTGATGAGCTTCATGGTTAAATGATACCATACTTGTATCATTTAAACAAGAGGCGGCCTTCTTTTACGCGGATTTTACACCGGCTTTGTAGAATTTAAGGGCGCCATAAAGTTTCCGGAACGGAGAAAACGGATGAAAGCACTCAATATGTTCCTTTACCTGCTGGGCGGCCTGGGCGTTTTCCTGCTGGGCCTGGAGATAATGAGCGAGGGCCTGCAGAAAACGGCCGGCCAGAAGCTCCGCAAAATGCTGGCGATGGCGACCACCAACCGCTTCGCCGGCACTCTGTCCGGCTTCGCCGTAACCTCCATCATACAGTCGTCCAGCGCCACCACCGTCATGGTGGTGGGCTTCGCCAGCGCCGGCCTGCTGACGCTGTCGCAGTCGCTGGGCGTCATCTTCGGCGCCAACATAGGCACGACGGTCACCGCCTGGATAGTCAGCTTGCTGGGCTTCAAGGTCAAGATCGCCGCCTTCGCGCTGCCGATGATCGGCATCGGCTTTTTCTCGCGGTTCATCAAGCGCTGGAAGTGGCCGCACCGGGTCGGCGAGGTCATGGTCGGCTTCGGCCTGCTCTTCCTGGGCCTGGAACTGATCAAAGAGGGCATACCGGACCTGCGCAATTCCCCCGAGGTGCTGGCCTGGATAGCGAGGTTCTCTCCCGACGACATCCTGCCCCGGCTGGCGCTGGTGGGCGTGGGCACCGCGCTGACCGTGATCTTCCAGTCGTCCAGCGCCGTCATGGCCGTCACGATAGCGGCGGCGGCCAAGGGCATAATCGGCTTCCCCGCCGCCGCCGCGCTGGTGCTGGGCGAGAACATCGGCACCACCATAACGGCAAACCTGGCCGCCATCGGCGCGCCCAACACCGCCAAACAGGCCGCGCTCGGACATCTCATGTTCAACCTGCTGGGCGTGACCTGGGCGGTGCTGCTCTTCGGGCCTATGATCGGCCTGGTGGACCGCCTGGTGCCCGGCTCTCCCTACGGCCTGACCGAGGCGGCGCTGCTGACCGCCATACCGCTGCACATCTCCGCGTTCCACACGGTCTTCAACATAATAAATACCAGCGTCATGCTGCCCTTCATAAAGCAGTTCGAGCGGCTGATACTCATCGTGCGGCCCGACATAACGGAGAAGGGGCCGCCGGAGCACGAGCTGGTATACCTTACCACGCCTTTCGCCCGCGCCCCCGAGCTGGCCATAGACGCCGCCCGCAGGGAGATAGACCATCTCGCCGGCGTGGTGACCGGCATGATGGCCAAGATCTCCGCCGCCCTGGAGGACGGGAAGATAGAGGACCACGAGATAGACGCCATCAAGGCCGACGAGAAAACTACCGACGTGCTGGAGCACAAGATAAACGACTACCTGGCCTCGTTGGTGCACGAACGGCTCTCAAATACCACCAGCCGCGAGGTACTCTCGCTGATGAGCATGATAAACGACTTTGAGAAGATGGGCGACTACGGCGAAAAGATAACCAACCTGCTCGGCCGCACGCGCGAGCCCGGCTTCTCCATGAGCGGGGAGGCCTACTCCGACCTGAAGAAGATCTCCGCCGCGGCACGCGAGATGCTCGAAGAGACCCGCTCCTTCATCCTCAAGCCCGAAGGAGACATCATGGAGCGGACCTGGAAGCGGGAGAACGAGCTCAACCGCCTGCGCAACGAATTCCGCGAGAACCATCTGCTGCGCATCTGCGACGGCAGGTGCAAGCCTTCGGTCGGGCCGCTGTACTCGGACCTGCTCAACAGTTTCGAGAAAATGGGAGACCACGCCGTCAACGTGGCGGAAGCCGTCACCGGGCTCAAATAGGGACCGCCTCGACGCGGACCCGGACCGGGGCCGCCGCCGACGAGGCGGCGGCCTTTCTTTTTTCCCGTCCGCCCGCGTATTTGTATAATTTAAAAGAAGTCCCGCGTCCACCGCTGAAGCAAGGAGCCGACCGAAAAATGGATTCCCTGATACTCTCGCTGTACCTGCTGGGCGGCCTCGGAGTGTTCCTCCACGGTCTGGAAGTGATGAGCGAAGGCCTGCAGAAGGCCGCCGGCCCCAAGCTGCGCAAGATACTGGGGATGGCGACCACCAACCGCCTGGCCGGCACCTTCTCCGGCTTCGCGGTCACCGCCATAATACAGTCATCCAGCGCGACCACCATAATGGTGGTCGGCTTCGCCAGCGCGGGCCTCCTTACCCTTTCGCAGTCGCTCGGCGTCATCTTCGGCGCGAATATCGGCACCACCGTGACGGCCTGGCTGGTCAGCCTCCTCGGGTTCAAGATCAAGATCTCCGCCTTCGCCCTGCCGATGATAGGCGTCGGCTTCTTCTCTCGGTTCATCAAGCGCTGGAAATGGCCGCACAGGGTTGGCGAGGTTATGGTCGGATTCGGCATGCTCTTCCTGGGCCTGGACCTCATCAAGGACGGGATACCGGACCTGCGCAATTCGCCGGCGATCATGGAGTGGATCGCGCGCTTCTCGCCTGACACGCTGCTTCCCCGGCTGGCGCTGGTGCTGGTGGGCGCGGTGCTGACCATCATTTTCCAGTCTTCGAGCGCCGTCATGGCCGTCACCATCGCCGCGGCGGCCAAGGGCATCATCGACTTCCCTTCTTCCGCGGCGCTGGTGCTGGGCGAGAACATCGGCACCACCATAAAGGCCAGCCTGGCCTCCATCGGCGCCTCGAATACGGCCAAGCAGGCCGCGGCCGGGCATTTCCTCTTCAATGTCGTCGGCGTGGTCTGGGCGGTACTGCTTTTCGGACCGATGATAAGCTTCGTGGACTGGCTGGTGCCGGGCGCGCCCTACGGCGTTTCCGAAGCCGCCCTGCTGGTGGCCATCCCCACGCATATCTCGGCTTTCCACACGGTGTTCAACTTAATCAATACCGGTGTCATGCTGCCCTTCATAAAGCAGTTCGAGCGGCTGGTACTGCTGATCAGGCCGGACGAAAAGGAGCCGGGCCCGCGCGAGCACGAGCTGGTCTACCTGACCACTCCCTTCGCCCGCGCCCCGGAGCTGGCCATAGACGCCGCCCGCAAGGAGATAGACCACCTGGCCGGCGTGGTGACCGGCATGATGGCCAAGATCTCCGCGGCCCTCGAGGACGGCAAGATCGAGGACCACGAGATAGACGCCATCAAGGCCGACGAGAAGACCACCGACGTGCTGGAGCACAAGATAAACGAATACCTGGCCGTGCTGGTGCACGAAAGACTTTCGACCACCACCAGCCGGGAAGTGCTCTCCCTGCTGAGCATGATAAACGACTTCGAGAAGATGGGCGACTACGGCGAGAAGATAGCCAACCTGCTCGGCCGCACCCGCGAGCCCAGCTTCGAGATGAGCCCCGAGGCCTTCACCGACCTCCGGAAGATCTCCTCCCACGCCCGCGAGATGCTGCACGAGACCCGCTCCTTCATTCTGAAGCCCGAAGGCGACATGATGGACAAGGTCTGGAAGCGGGAGAACGAGCTCAACCGCCTGCGCAACGAGTTCCGCGAGAACCACCTGATGCGCACTTCCTCCGGCAAATGCAGGCCGGCCGCGGGACCGCTCTATTCGGACCTGCTCAACAGTTTCGAGAANNATGGGAGACCACGCCGTCAACGTGGTGGAAGCTATCACCGGATTAAAATAACGGTTCAGTAGAAGCCGTACTCACCGCTGCGCTTGGTGGCCCGCACCGAGGCGCCGAACAGCGCCAGGCCGGCGCCCCAGG
>DNQL01000127.1 GCA_003500765.1 Elusimicrobiota bacterium
GCTGGCGCTGCTGGCCGGCTCCGCCGGGGCCGGCTATTCCGGGCAGGCGCACCCCCTGCTGGCGCCGCTGGCTTACAAGCCCTTCGTTTCCATCTTCTGCCTGGCGGCCGCGGGCGGCCTCTTCGCCTGGGCCCAGTTCACGCGCCATTACCGTTTCGGCTTCTGGCACACGGCCATATCCCTCGCCGCCCTGCTGACGGCCTATTCCGCCGGCGCCCTCATACACGGCAGCGCCGGGTTCGACACCGTCTCGCGCGCCTTCCTGGCCGCCTCCATGTCGGCCATGGGCGCGTCCATGGTGGGGTCCCTCCCGATCTACGCCGTCTTCCTGCTGGTAGCCGGCTCCTTCCTGATGGCCTCGTCCCGGCTGCCTTACAAGGCCGGCGGCGCGCTGCTGTACCTGCTCTCTTACGGCGCGCTCTACATGTACCTCCGCCCGCAGCCGCCGGCGGCGATGGACTCCATATATTTCTACGTGTCCGTCCTCCTGGTTCTTTCCGCCATTGCCGCGGGGGCCGCCCAGAAAAGTTTCAACCTGCTGCTCAACCCGCCGGTACTGATGGCCGCCGCGCTGGCGGTGCTCTTCGCCGGGCTCATGAAGCCGGCGCTGGAGTCCGAGGTCATAACGGCGGCGGCGAGGGACGCCGAGAGGGTGAAAGTGCTGAGGCACCAGGAGATACTGCGCCGCCAGCGGATGGCAGCGGAAGACATCACCGAGTACGATCTCGACGGCCGCCCCATACAGCGCCCGGCCCTCCCCGACATAGACCAGGTCGTCCCGTACAGGAACCCCGCCGAGCTGCGCGCCCTGGCCAAGATCAACTTCGTAAAGTCAATGAAGGGGCGCGTGGCCGCCGATACGGCTTCCTCCGGGGCGCTGCTGCTGCTCGCCGCCCTGCTTACGCTGCTGGCGAACGGGCTTTACCTTTCCGAAACGACCGAATACTACAGACAGGAGTCGGAAACATGAAAAAGTTCTTCTTCTCGGACATACTCTGGGGAGCACTCCTGACCCTGACGGCGCTCTTTTTCTACTTTACGGGCAGCGGCATCGAGACCATGGAGCTCAAGTTCTACGACCTGCGCGCCAACATGCGGGCGGAAGCCGTATCCAGCCAGGATATAGCCATCATAGAAATAAACGACGAGAGCATCTCGCGGATAGGCCGCTGGCCCTGGCCGCGCTCCAAGATGGCCGAGATGCTGGTATTCCTCTCCACGCCCACCGCCCGCCCCTCGGCCATAGGACTTAACGTTCTCTTCTCCGAGCCGGAGAAGAACGCCGACCTGGACCTGGCCTCCCGGATAGCCTGGAAATATTCGGAGCTGCGCGAAGCCAAAAAGATAAAGGAAAACACCAAAGAATCGGAATTCCTGGACTTCCTGGCGCAGGCGCGCAGCGAGGCGGACAACGACGCCAAGCTCGGCGCGGTCATAGGAGAGGCCGGGAACATCGTCCTGCCGCTGTACTTCGACGTGGGGGAAGTTCTCTCCAAGCCGGCCCCGGCGCCCGAATGGCTCACGGCCTTCGCCTCCCCGGTCTCGCAGGCCGAGGGCGGGCTGGACATCCCCTACGAGGGAGCCGCTTTCACTGCCCCCGTCGAGATACTGGGCTCGGCCGCGGCGGGGACGGGGCACGTCAACGTCTTCAGCGACCTTGACGGAGCCGTGCGCAAGGAATCGCCCTTTATCCCCTACAACAGCCGCTTCTACCCGTCTTTCGCCGTGGAACTGGTCCGGACCCACCTGGGCCTGCCCACCGCCGACACGCTGCTCAAGCCCGGCTCATCCTTCTCCGTTGGCAAGCGCGTCGTGCAGATGGACGCCTCCTCCTCGCTGCTCATCTCTTTCAACGAGAGCCGCTCCTACAAGTACTATTCCTTCTACGACGTGCTCAACGGCAAGGTCGTGCCCGACGCCTTCAAGGACAAGATAGTCCTGATCGGCCTCACGGCGCAGGGGATAGGCAGCCTCTATGTCACGCCCGTGGGCAAGAACCTCCCGGCCGTGGAATTCACCGCCAATGTCATAGACAGCATACTCCATTCCAATTTCATAACACGGCCGCCATGGGGCTTCAACGCCGAGCTGGGCCTGCTGGCGCTGACCGGCCTCTTCATAACTTTCGCCCTGCCGCGCCTCAAGGCCCTGCTGGGCGCCATCGTGACGGCCGTGCTGCTCCTGGGCTTCGTCGGGTCCGGCGTCTTCATGTTCACCTCCAAGGCCCTCTGGCTCAAGACCATGTACCCGTCGCTGCTCCTGGTCACAGGCTACATCTTCGTCATCTCCAAACGCTTCTTCACCACCGAGAAGCGCAAGGAGCTCATCGAGGTCTCGCAGATAGAGACCAACAAGATGCTCGGCCTCTCCTTCCAGGGCCAGGGCATGCTGGACCTGGCCTTCGAGAAGTTCCGCCTCTGCCCGCTCGACGACAACATGAAGGACACGCTCTACAACCTGGCGCTGGACTTCGAGCGCAAGCGGCAGTATAACAAGGCCGTGGCCGTCTACGAGCACATATCCGGCAAGGACCCCGACTTCAAGGATATCAAGACCAAGATCGACATGCTCAGGAAGGCCGCCGACGGCGCCGTGTTCGGAGGCGTCGGGGGCAAGGGCGGGGGAGGCGACGCCACCATGATGGTCGCCGGCTCCAGCACCACGCCCACGCTGGGCCGCTACGAGATCAAGAAGGAGCTCGGCAAGGGCGCGATGGGCATAGTCTACCTCGGAGTGGACCCCAAGATAAACCGCTCCGTCGCCATCAAGACCATGCGCTTCGAGGAGGGCCTCGACGAGAAAGCCATGAAGGAGCTCAAGGACCGCTTCTTCCGCGAGGCGCAGGCCGCGGGCAACCTTACCCATCCCCATATCGTGAAGATCTACGACGCCGGCGAGGAACAGGACATCGCCTACATCGCGATGGAACTGCTCAAGGGCGACGACCTCAAGAAATGGGCCTCCAAGGACAACCTGCTGCCCGTCGATAAGGTCCTGGAATACATCGCCCACGCGGCCGACGCGCTGGCCTACGCCCACAAGAGCGGCATCGTCCACCGGGACATCAAGCCGGCCAACATCATGCTGCTGGACGACGGCACCATCCGCGTGGCCGACTTCGGCATAGCCCGCATCACCGAATCCTCCAAGACGGCCACCGGCACCGTTCTCGGAACTCCTTATTACATGAGCCCCGAACAGATAGCCGGCAAGAAAGTGGACGGGAGGGCCGACCTCTTCTCCCTGGGCGTAACGCTCTTCGAGATGCTGACCGGGGAAAAACCCTGGAAGGGCGGGGAATCGATAGGTACGCTGCTTTTCCAGATAACCAGCGATCCCTGCCCGGACCCGCTGGAGGTAAGGCCGGACCTGCCCAAGGACATACTGGCGGTGATAGACAAGGCGCTCAAGAAAAAGCCCGAGGAGCGCTTCCAGACGGGGACCGAGATGGCCCAGGCCCTAAAGGACATACTTGCGGGCAAAAAGCCCGTCATACCCGAGGGTCCGGCCCCCGCCGCCGCGCCGCCGGCGCCTTCGATACAGCAGGCGATGCAGGAAGCGACGCCCAGGCCCGCGCCC
>DNQL01000016.1 GCA_003500765.1 Elusimicrobiota bacterium
GGCCGCGGCGCCGTGGGCCGCCAGCCGCCGGCGGAAGATCATCAGGGCGCAGATCAGGACGGCGGAGAAGACGATGAAGAAGGCGTTGTTGTCGCGGAACATGCCGAACGAGACGCCGGTGTTCTCGACGTAATGCAGGCTGAAGAAAGGCAGCACCTCGCGGCTGGCGAAGTAGAGCTTCTCCAGCACCAGCCCCTTGGTGAGCCTGTCGAGCAGGAACACCAGGAGGACGATAGCCGGGCTGATCAATTTGCGGGCGCTCATCTTTTCCAGGTCAGGCCCCGGCCTTCTTGAGTACGTCCGCGCAGCGGCCGCAGACGGCGGCGTGCGACGGCTCGGAGCCGATGTCCTTGCGCCACTGCCAGCAGCGCGGGCACTTGGCTCCCTCCGCCTTGAGTGCCTCGACTGAAAGCTCCGCGGGGCCGCCGCGGTCCAGCGAGCACTCGGAGACTATCAGGAACTGGGGCAGCGCGGGCAGCGCGGAGGCGATAAGGTCCGCCAGCGCGGCGTCGGAGGTGCGGAAGACCAGGCGCGCCTCCAGCGACGAGCCGACCTCCCCCTTCTGGCGCAGCGTCTCTATGGCCTTGAGCGCGGGCTCGCGCAGTTCCATCAGCTTGTCCCACTTGGCGGCCAGCGCGTCGTCCTTCCAGGCGGCGGGCGCCTCGGGTATCGACGAGAGGAAGACGCTCTCGGGGAGGCGCGGGTCTATCTCGGCGCGCGCCACGCCCCAGGCCTCTTCGGCCGTGAACGAGAGCACGGGCGCGGTCAGCGGCAGGATGGTCACCAGCGCGTCGTAGAGCGCGGTCTGGGCCGAGCGGCGCTCGGGCGCGTCGGGCGAGAGCGTGTAGAGCCGGTCCTTGAGGGCGTCGAGGTAGAACGACGAGAGGTCCAGTATGCAGAAGTCCGCTATCGAGCGTATCGCGTGCCGGAGTTCGTACTCGTTATAGGCCTTGCGCGTGCGCTCCAGCATCAGCGCCAGGCGGTGGCGGAAATAGCGGTCCATCTCCTGCATGTCCGCGTCGGCGACGCGGTGCTCGGCTGGGCGGAAGTCGTTGAGGTTGCCCATCAGGTAGCGCAGCGTGTTGCGGATCTTGCGGTAGGTGTCGATGGGCCCCGCCAGGACCTTCTCGCCCATACTGACGTCGTCGTAAAAGTCGCAGAGGGCGGTCCAGAGACGCAGCACCTCGGCGCCGTACTTCTTCATGATGTCCTGCGGCGCTATCGCGTTGCCGGCCGACTTGTGCATGGCGTAGCCCTTCTCGTCCAGGGTCATGCCGTGCGTTATCACGGCGCGGTACGGCGGCTTGCCGTTGAGCGCCACTGACGGGACCAGCGAGGTTTGGAACCAGCCGCGGTGCTGGTCGGAGCCTTCCAGGTACATGTCCACCGGGTAATGGTCGCCGCCGGGGATGTGCCCGCTGCGGGCGACCGCGTACCAGGAGACGCCCGAATCCAGCCACACGTCGAGGATGTCCTTCTCCTTGCGGAATTCCGCGCCGCCGCAGGAGCATTTGTAGCCGGCGGGCAGCAGCTTCTCGACGGGTTCGCTGAACCAGAAATCGCTGCCCTCCTTGAAGACGCGCTCCTCCCAGCCCTTGAGCAGGGCGGAACCGGTCTGCGGCTTTTCGCAGGACTTGCAGTAGAGCGCGAGTATCGGCGTGCCCCAGTAGCGCTGGCGCGAGAGGCACCAGTCGGGGCGCTGCTTGAGCATCGAGACCATGCGCGTCTTGCTGGCGGCGGGATACCAGGCCACGCGGTCCGCGGCCTCCACCAGCTGGCCGCGCAGGCCGCGCTCGTCGACGTGCAGGAACCACTGCTCGGTGGCGCGGAAGATGACCGGCTGCTTGCAGCGCCAGCAGTGCGGGTAGCTGTGGCCGATGTCCTTGTGGGCCAGCAGGACGCCGTCGTTGCGCATCGTCTCGACGATATCCTTGTTGGACTCGAAGACCTTTTTCCCCTCGAAGGCGCCGGCGTCGGCGTTGAAGGTGCCGTCCTCTTTGACTGGGCAGAAGATGTCGAGGCCCAGCTTCTTGCCGAGGTGGAAGTCGTCCTCGCCGTGGCCGGGCGCGATATGGACTATGCCGGTGCCGGTGCCCATCTCGACGAAGTCGGCGGCGACGACGGGGCGGCCGAAGCGGCGGCGCTCGGGCAGGTGCGGGGCGAGGCAGTGGGCGTATTCCAGGCCCAGCAGGTCCTTGCCGGGGAGCTCGGCGTGCTTTGAGAGCTTAAGTCCGGATTCCTGCGCGAAACTTTCGGCCAGCTTGGAGGCGACGACGAGGTATTCCCCCGCCGACTCCATGACCGAGTAGTCCTCGTCCTGGGCCACGGCGGCGGCCATGTTGGACGGCAGCGTCCAGGGCGTGGTGGTCCAGGCGACCAGGCTGACGGGCTTGCCGTCGGCCTTCATCGCGGGCGGAGGATTGAGCAGCGTGAACTTTACGTACACCGACGGGGAGGTCTTGTCTTTGTACTCCACCTCGGCGTCGGCAAGAGCCGTCTCGCAGCTGACGCACCAGTAGATGGCCTTCTTGTCGCGGCGGATATAGCCTTTCTCGAGCAGCTCGCGGAAGGCCTTGATGACGGTGCCCTCGTAGAGGTTGGACATCGTGACGTAGGGGTTGCCCCAATCGCCCAGCACGCCGAGCTGCTTGAACTCCTCGCGCTGTATGTCGATGAAGCGCTGCGCGAACTCGCGCGCCTTGGCGCGGAAACCGGCGACGTCGTCGATGTGGCGCTTGCCTATCTTCATCTCTTTGAGCAGCGCCTGCTCGATGGGCAGGCCGTGGCAGTCCCAGCCGGGGATATAGGGCGTGTAATGGCCCATCAGCGACTGCGACTTTATCAGGATGTCCTTGAGGATCTTGTTGAGGGCGTGGCCGAGGTGGATGTGGCCGTTGGCGTAGGGCGGCCCGTCGTGGAGGATATAGGGTTTGCAGCCCTTACGCAGCTCCAGCATCCGCCCGTAGAGGTCCATCTTGTTCCAGAAATCAAGTATGCCCGGCTCTTTCTTGGGCAGATCGCCGCGCATCGAGAAAGAGGTCTTGGGCAGGAAAACGGTCTTCGAATAGTCTGTGTTCTTGGTGTCCATTAACGATATCCTTATTAAAAAACTATGCTAATTATACAAATTCGGGGACACAATACCTATTTCGNNGCCGAAATAGGTATTGTGTCCCCCTGCGACACGACGTTGTCGCCCGAGGTCTCTACAATTTGACGGGGACATAATACCCATTAGCCGGGGAGGGTCTATGGCCAGGATAGCCAGGGTGGTGATACCGCAGTGCCCGCATCATGTGACTCAGCGCGGAGTGCGCTCCATGCGAATATTCTCGGACGACGGCGACAGGCGGAAATATATCGGATTATTGAGGGCTAACGGGAAAAAGTACGGGGTGGATTTCCTGGCGTACTGCCTGATGTCCAACCATGTGCACATCGTCGCCGTGCCGGAACGGCAGGATTCGCTGGCCCGGGCCATCGGCGAAGCGCATCGAAAGTACACAAAGGAAGTCAATTTAAGGGAGGATGTGCGCGGGTACCTTTTCCAGGGGCGCTTCTATTCCTGCCCTACGGACGAACGCTACTTCATCACCGCGGCCTTATACACGGAAAGGAATCCTGTAAGGGCCGGGATCTGCCGTCACGCATGGGAATACCCGTGGTCCAGCGCCGCGTTCCACGCGGGGATCGCGACGCAAGACCCCCTGGTTTCTAAAAGCATAGCGGCGATACGCGCCGATGAATGGGCAAAAATGCTCGGGGAGGACCCGGCTGCGGCTGAGGATCTGAAACGCTGCTCCCGTACCGGACGCCCGGCGGGGCCGCCCGAATTCCTAGGGATGGCGGAAGAAGTCACCGGGCGGCAAATCTTCCCGCGGACTCCGGGCCGCAAGCCGGCCCGGGAGGAGTTCCTCCTCACGTCACCGACGTTTTGATCCAGACCTGCCGGGAACGAGGACCGTCGTACTCGCAGAGGTAAAGGCCCTGCCAGGTGCCGAGCTGCAGGCGGCCGTCCTCGACGAAGACCGTCAGCGAGGGCCCGGTCAGGACGCTTTTGATATGCGCCGGGGAATTCCCCTCTCCGTGCCGGTAGGGGTAAGCGTCGTCTATTACCTTTGCCAACCCCGCCAGAACGTCGCTCTTCACCGAAGGGTCGGCGTTCTCGTTTATCGCCAGAGCGCAGGTCGTATGCGGGCAGAACAGGTGACAGAGCCCGTCCTCCAGTCCCGCCTCCGTCACCGCCGCCTGCACCTGCCCCGTTATATCGTTCAACTCTTCCCTGCCCGTTTTCACCTGTATTTTTTTCATGATACGCACATTTTATAACATCCCGGCGCCGGTAATTCGGGGACACAATACCTATTTCGCCCGAAATAGGTATTGTGTCCCCCTATTAATTGAAACCCATGGGGTTTTTATATATACTTTCGGGAACAAACGCATGTGAGCCACGGAGGGCGCGAATGAACACCGTACTTATAGTCTGCGCGGTAGCGGTAACGATAGGTTTCATAATCTTCGTTTTCCACGCGGTGGAGACGCTGATACAGGTCCGCCACACGGCCAAGGCCGTGGAGTACCTGGCGCTCAACGCCGACAACAAGCTGGCGGCCCTGGACCCGATGATAAGCGCCGCCAAGTCGGTCTCCGAGAACGTTTCGTCCGGCTGGTTCCGCGCGGTGCAGTTCTTCTACAACCTGGTCAAGAACCGGTAAAGGCGGCCCCATGGGCATCTTCAGCAACATCTACGACGAAGACACGCTGCGCAAGATAGAGTTCCTGCGCAGGATACGGCTGTTCGAGGGCATAAGCAAGAAGAGCCTCATCCACGTGCTGGAGAACCTCCAGGAGCGCACCTACCTCAAGGGCGAGACCATCTTCGCCGAGGGAGACATAGGCCGGGCGCTCTTCATAGTCTTCTCCGGCAAGGTGACGCTCACCAAGCTCAACCAGGAATCGGGCAAAGCCGAGCCGCTGGCCGAGGTCAACCCCGGAGAGTTCTTCGGCGAGATGGCGCTGCTCGAGGAGATGCCCCGAAGCGCCGGCGCGGCCGCGGGCGAGGAGACGCAGGTCTTCATGCTCTTCAAGACCAAGCTGGAGTCGCTGCTGTTCTCCTACCCGCGCATCGGCGTGGTCATAGCCTCGCAGCTGGCCAAGATACTTTCGGCCCGCCTCAGGGCCAAGACCGAGAAGGTCGTCGCCGAGGCCTGATGGCGGACACGACGATAAGGAGACAGGCCCAGTTCCTGCTGCCGGCGGCCCTGGTGCTGGCTGGCCTCTACCTCGCCGTCAAGGCCGGCGGCGCGGTCTTCCCCCTCATCCTCAGCGCCGCGCTGGCCTACCTGCTCAACCCACTGGTCCGCTATTTCGAGGTGCGCGGCATAAAGCGCCTCTACGCCGTAGTGGGCCTCTACGTCGCCGCCGGCGCCATCCTGGCCACGGTCATTTACCTGGTCGCCTACCTGCTTTCCTTCGAGCTCGAGTCGCTGCAGGAGACCTGGCCGCTCTACGCCAGGCAGTCCGAGGCCTTCGTTTCGAACCTCAACACGAAGCTGGTGACCAGCTACCCGATGCTGGCCGACCTCAACCTGCCCGGCAAGGCGGCCGGGATGCTGGAGGCCGTCCCGGCCTTCATCCTGGGCCTGCTGCCGATGCTCAGCCTGCTGTTCCTGGTGCCGTTCATCACTTTCTTCATCCTGCTGGGCGGCAGCGGGATAATCGACTATCTCCTCGACCACATCCCGTCGAGGCATTCCGAGATAGTCCTGCACGTGACCTCGCGCATCGACGAGTCCCTGGGCAATTACCTGCGCGGCATACTGACCGAGGCCTTCATCATCTTCCTGATCGCCTTCAGCGGCCTGGTGCTGCTGGGAATAAACTATTCCAGCGCCATCGCGATCATAATCGGCTTCTCGAGCCTTGTCCCCTACCTGGGGGCTTTCGTCGGGGCGGCGCTCGCTTCGGTGGTGGCTTACTTCCAGTTCGGCACTTTCCTGGCGGTGTTCAATGTGCTCATGCTGTTCGCGGGCATACGGTTCTTCGACGACTGGTTCCTGCAGCCCTATATCATGAAGCGCGCGGTAAAGCTCAACCCCGCCGTCATAGTGTTCGCCCTGATGGCCGGCTGGGAACTGGGCGGGATATGGGGCGTGGTTTTCTCCATCCCGGTCACCTGCATCGTCAAGGAAACGCTGGCGATAGGCATTGAACTGCAGGAGACGGAATTCCAGTGGAAGCCGGCGCCCGAGCCGACGCGCATCAGCATCCCCTATACCTGAGATCCCCCGGCCGTAAATCGAAAAAGAGCGCCCGCGCGCTCTTTTTTATTTCCCGATATCGTTTGCCGAAGGAGGGGCTCGAACCCTCACGACCCAGAGGATCACGGGTTTTTGAGACCCGCGCGTCTGCCAGTTCCGCCACTTCGGCTAAATCTATTTCTTCCCGATTGCGGGGGCGGGGAGCCCTAAAAGGGCGTCCAGCGTCACCGGGGAGAGCCCGCGCTTCTCCGCCTCGGCCAGGACGGCTTCCGTCAGACGGAGGGTGCGCTGGCGCACCTTCCCCCCGCCGTCGTGAAAGAGGAGTATGGCACCGGGCTTGAGGGCCTTGAGGTAGCCGGCCAGCATCTCCTCGTCGGAAAGCTTGGTCCAGTCGCTGCCGTAGGTCCAGTTGACCAGCGCGTAGCCTTCGGCGCGGGCGATCTTCCTGACCCAGTCGCGCGAATAGCCGTTGGGCATGCGCATTATATAAGGACGGTAACCGCAGGCCTTCTCGATGGCCTTCTCCGTCGGCTCCAGCTCCGCCGCCAGTATCTTGTCCTTCTCCGGGTCCACGGCCAGCTTGAAATAGTTCTTATGCGAGACGGTGTGATTGGCCGCCAGATGGCCTTCCGAGCAGGTCCGTTTCAGCGCCTCCAGGTTCTTGCCGGAGGGCCGGCCGTTGACGAAGAAGGTGGCTTTGGCACCCTTCGAGGCGAGCAGGTCCAGCAGGGCGGGCGTGGTGGCGCCGGGCCCGTCGTCGTAGGTAAGGGCGAAGGCGGCCCCCGTAGAAGGGCCGGAGGTGTAGAACTTTCCGGCGTAGTCCTGCGCCCCGGCCGAAGCCGGCAGCAGCAGGCAGACGAAAGCGGTTTTGAGCAGCGGGACCATACTTCTATTATATCTCATGGCGCTCCAGTTTGGCCCGGCCCAGCTTCCAGGGGAGGTAGAGCGCCGCGGCCGTCACGACGGAGAAACCCGCGGCCGAGAAGGCTATGCCGCGCCAGTCCCAGGGATGCTCCCGGCCGAAGCGCTCCGCGAAATGCATCTGCACGGGCCAGGCCTCGAAGCCCATCGCCAGCGCCAGGTAGCCCATGGCGCAGGCCATGTAGATGAAGCCGCCGTAGGACGATTCTATCTGGTGTATGTTCTCGACGCGGAAATCGGGGAACAGCGCCCCCAGGCCCACGCCCATCACGGTTATTACCACCGACGAGACCAAAATGGTGAACAGCGAGAGCCACGAGACGAAGGCGTCGGCCTGGAGAAGGTGGTTGGAGGCCAGCACCAGCACCACGCCGATGAGCATGGACGGCGGCAGGGTGAAGAGGAGCTTCTCGCGCATGAACTGGGCGGTGGTGACCGGCGCGCCCTTGGCCAGCCAGTAGCAGTTGCCCTCCAGGCTTATCGACGGGAAGGTGAAGCGCAGGCCGATGGCGGCCATGACGAAGCCGGCCACGCCGATATTGAGGAACGAGACCATGCTCTTCATGGCCGGGGTGTCCAGCGGCAGCTGGCGGATGCTGAAGAGGTAGACCATTATAAGCGCGCCTATCAGGATGACCTGCGACCAGTAGCGCGCGTCGCGGGAGAACATCAGCCGGTCCTTCCAGTACATCGTGAGAGACCCGCGCCAGCGCGATCCGGCGCGCACCAGGCGCTGCTCCCACAGCAGCCGGGGCAGGCCCCTGAACTTGGGCGAGGACTGCGCGCCGCTGAAGCCCTGCGCGTACACCCGCCCGGAGAGGAAGTACATGAAGGCGTAGAGCGCGGCGGCGCCGGCCGCCAGCGCTCCGCCGTAGAAGAAGAACTGGCCCCAGTGCTCCGCGCCGTAGGCCATCATGGCCTTGGTGACCCACCAGGACGGCAGGTATTCCGCCGTCGGGGACTGCAGGTACTGTATATACTGAGCCACCACCTCCAGCGAGTCCGGGCGCAGCAGCTGTTCGGGCTTGGAGAAGCGGAAGGCGACATAGACCAGCGAGACGGAGAGACTGCCCAGCAGCCAGGTCAGGTCGCGCGTCCTCGACGACGGGAACCAGTACATGACCAGCATACTGAAGATGACGCCGAAGGAGCCGGCTACCAGCACGAAGGGCACCATCAGCAGGCAGTACGAGGCGAAGAAGGCCGGCGAGAGCATCTTCACCTTTATGAGCGCCAGTATATAGGGCACGATGGCCAGGAACAGGGTCCACGAGGAGTAGAAGACGGTCTCGAGCGCCTTGTCCATGAACAGCGTGCGGTGGTCGAGCGGGCAGGAGAAGAGGAACTTCAGGTCGAACGAATAATAGAGCGTCGTCATCGAGATTATTATCGACGACACGATGACCATGGAGAAGGTGATGAGCAGCACCATCGAGGTGAGCTTCCAGGAGAGCATGGGCCCTATCAGCTGCACGCTGTCGAGGTAGTAGAGCAGGCGCAGGAAGGAGAAATACAGTATCGACAGCATGCCCAGCCCGACGGAGAGGAACATAAGCGTCTTGGCCAGTTCCCAGCCGCGCAGGGCCTTTATCCTGTTCAGGAAAGAGACGGCTTTTCGTTTAAGGAGGACGGAGAGGAGCATCGGGGACCTAGTCCTCGGTGAGGGAAAGGAAGATGTCCTCCAGGGTGTGGCCCTGCGGGGAGCCGGACATGCGGCGGAGCTCCTCCACTGTACCCTCGGCTATCAGCCGCCCTTTGTAGATGATGCCGACGCGGCCGCAGAGCTTCTCGGCCATCTCCAGGATATGGGTGCACATGAAAACGCAGGCTCCCGAGCGGGCTATGCCCAGCAGCAGCTCGCGGAAGCGGCGTATGCTGCGCGGGTCCAGGCCGACCGTGGGCTCGTCGAAGAGCACGACCTTCGGCTTGCGCAGCAGCACGCTGGCGATGAGCAGCTTCTGCTTCATGCCGTGGGAATAGGATTCCAGCAGCTCGCCCCCCGCCTCGCCGAGGTCGAACATTTCAAGAAGCCTGGGTATCTCGCGCTCCTGCTCGTCGTAAGGGACCGCGTACAGGTCGGCTATGAAGCGCAGCAGTTCGCGGCCGGTAAGCTTGGGGTAGACGAAAGGCTCGTCGGGGATATAGGCAAGGCGGCGTTTGGCCGCCAGCGGGTCCAGCGAGATGTCCACGCCGTCCACCAGCACGCTGCCGGCGGTCGGCTTCATGATGCCGGAAAGGATCTTGACCGTGGTGGTCTTGCCCGCGCCGTTGGGGCCGAGGAAGCCGTAGATCTCGCCGGGCGGGACCTTGAGGGAAAGTCCGTCGACGGCCTTGAAGGCGCCGAAGGTCTTGGTGAGGCCGCTTATCTCTATCACGAAGCGATGGCGGTAAGGGCTAAGCGCCCTGCTGCTGGCGCTCCAGCTGGTCCAGATAGTTCTTTATCTCTATCTTGATGGTCAGCTGGCGGAGGTGGTAGTTGGCCACCTGCATGAACTTCTCCTGGTAGAGCTCCTGCAGGAGCGCGTCCTTCTCCTTCTCGAAGGACTTGAAGTCCTTCTTGCGGGAGAGGTAGTAGGAGCGCAGCTCGTCGGGGGTGACCTTTATGGTGGTGTAGAGGAACTGCTTGTACTTGGAGGCGAGGCGGGCCTTGCGGCGCCATTCCTCGTACTCGCTGGGGGCCATGCGGAACTCGTTCCAGATGGTCTGGTAATAGAGGCGCGGGTTGAAGACGCCGCCGTCGCGGAAAGCGGAAGTGCCCTGTATCTCGGCGGCCAGCTCGAAATCGGAGACGCCCATGTCCATCTTCTCGGCCTGCATCTGCATCAGCTCTTCGATGACCATCTCGCGGAAAACTTCCTGCTGCACTCCGCGGCGGACCATCTCGCCGATGTCGGTGCCGCTGTCGCGCAGGCTGTTGAGGACGCGGTCCACCTGCGCCGAGAAGCGCTGGTGGGGTATCTTGCGGCCGCCGATATCGGCCACGGCGCCCGAGGCGTTGCCGGTGAACATGTAGGCGCCCAGGCCCACGAAGACGCCGGCGAGGAAGATCGAGACGGTCCCGATGAAGATGGGCTTGCGGTGGCGTGAGAAGAAAGAGATCATCGTTTTTCAGCTCCTGGTCGTCGTATATTTCCGGTCAGGCCTTCGCGGGCTTGTCGGCCTTTTCCCGGGCGGGCTCCTGGGCCTGCGGGCGGGCTTCGGCGGGATGGTCCTTGGACGGCGGCTCCATCGAGCAGTTGCCGTTGAAGAAGGCGCCCTCTTCCAGCACTATGCGCGGCGCGCGCAGGTCGCCCTCAACGCGGGCGCCGGACATCACCTCTATGGCGCCCAGCGCCAGGATATTGCCCTTGACCTCTCCGCCGACGGAGCAGGTCTCGCAGGAGATGTCGCCCTTGATCTTGCCGGTCTTGCCGACGGTGACCATCTTGGCGTCGACTATCGAGCCGTCGATGCGGCCGTCGATCTTGAGCGAGCCCTTGGCGGTCAGCGTGCCCTGGAAATAGGCTTCCTTGCCGAACACCGTGTCGGGGTTCGTCGCGTCGAAAGCGCCCTTGCCGTTCTTGAATATGGACATAGTTTCCCTCTCAGTCGCGCTCAGCGGCCGGGGCCCATCAGGCCCTCGAAAACGCCGGCGAAGAATGTGGTCTTTCCCCCCGCGTTGAAATAGCGCTCGGGGTTCTTGGGTACCCCGCCCTCGAGCACCTCGTAATGCACGTGCGAGCCGGTGGAGGTGCCGGTGGTGCCCATCAGGCCGATGCGCTGGCCGCGCTTGACCGCGGCGCCTTCCTTGACCAGCGACTCGGTCATGTGGCCGTAAAGGGTGGAGTAGCCGAAGCCGTGGTCTATCAGCACGGCTATGCCGTAGCCGCTGATCCAGCCGGTGTGGCGGACCACTCCGTCGGCGGTGGCGACCAGGGGCGTGCCCGCGTCGTTGGCGATGTCCACGCCGCTGTGGTATTCGCTCGAAAACCGGATGGGATGGACGCGGTAGCCGAACCGGGAGGTGATGCGGCCGTCGGCGGGCCAGATGGAGGGCAGGGCCTTGGCCAGGTTATGCTTGTTGGCCAGGTACCAGGTGATCTCGGTGTAGCTGGAGAGGCGCTCGCGCGACTCCTCCTGCATGCGGCTGATGGCCCCGCTCATGGCCTCGTCGTTCATCGCGGCGTTCTTGCGGGCCAGCAGCTTCTTGAAATCGGCGATATCGGAGGCGTCGGGACCGCCGACCGAACCGGCCAGGTCCGGGCGCCCGCCCATGCCTACGATCTTGCGGATCTGCGCGTCGGTGCGCTTGGTCATCTCCAGGTAGTGCAGGCCCTTCTCCACCTTCATGGCCATGTAGTCCATGCGGGTGCGCAGCATGTGGTTGTCGGCCTTGGTGACGTAGTAGTCGGCCTGCCGGCCGGAGATGTAGCCGGCCCAGAGGGTGAAGCCGGTCCAGGCGGAGCCCAGGGCCAGCAGGACCAGCAGCGAGAAATTGAAACGCAATGAAGGCAGCCCGCTGTGCGGGATGATCATTATGCTTACGGGCTTGAGGGCGGCTTTAAGCAGCCTGCGGGTCTTTTTGGCCAGCATGAGCCCTATATTTAATAAATAAAGGGCCCGGGGTGTCAATGCGTCAGGGAGCGGGGACGGTTTTGGGAGCGACTTTGCGGGTGGAAGCCGGCCCGCTGATGGCGTTGGTGTCCAGCCTGGGCTCGCCGCCGGAGGGCGGGGCGGTTTCCTCCGGCTCCTCGCCGGCCTGGGGCATGGAGGGAACGGGCTGCGGGGCGGGCGGGAGCTGCTGCATGGCCTGCATGCGCGCCCCCCCCAGCACGGGCTTGAGGTCCGGGTCGTTGAGGAATTCCATCATCAGCCCCATGAATTCCGGGCGCGAGGCGTACTTCATCACCAGGTTCTGTATCGCGGCGGGATTTTGCATCATCCGCGCCACCAGGAGGGGCGTGGGCTTGCCGCCGCTGAAAAGAGGCCCGTAGGAGGGGTCCTTCTTGAGGTCGGCGAAGAACTCCTGCACCAGAGGCTTGTCGGCGTACTTTTCAAGCGATCTCTTTATGGCCTCGGTCTCCTCCGGCGAGATCTGCGGCATTCCCTGCATACCGCCGGGGCCGGAGGCTCCGCCGGCGCCTTTGACCAGGAAAAGCGAACTGCCCGCCTGCCCCTGTCCCGGCGCCGGCGACTGACCGCCGAAGACGGCCTTGAGCTGGGCCGCCTGCTCGGACGAGAAGCTGTCCATGGCGCCGGACTGGTAAAGTTCGGCGGACGGGAAGAAGGAAGCTATCTTGTTGTAAAAGAAGGCCGCGGTACCGACTATCAGCAGGATAATGCCGGTAAGAGCGACCAGTATGAACTTGAGCATCCTGTTCCTGGACCTGAGTGCCGCTAATTGCAGGGCGGCGGTCTCTTCGCCCCCGGCGGGCGGGGCTTCGGAAGTCTGGGCGGGCGCGGGATCCTGCGGCGGCTGAGGGCGGGCGGGAG
>DNQL01000008.1 GCA_003500765.1 Elusimicrobiota bacterium
GGCGGCCAGCCCGCCCGGGCCGGCCGGGTCGGCGGCCGTGCCGGACAGCGAGGGCATGACGCTGAAGAAGCTCTGATGCGCCGGGGTGGCGATGTGCACGGCCGGCGTGGAGAAGTCTATCACGAACGTGGAGGTGGCGTACGCCACTTCGATATTGGGCCCGCCGTTGGCGGACTGCGTATTGTCGCGGGACTCGGACTGTATCTCGAAGCGATAGCCGTCGCCGCTGTTGGCCCCGGTGAACGCGGTGGAGGGGATCGACTTCTCCCAGGGGTCCAGCAGGCCGGCGTTGACCGACTGGAAGGTCCAGTAACTCTGGCTGAGCGACCAGTTGTTGGAGGCCCAGTTATAGTATGACCGGGTGCCTCCGGAGTCGAGCCTGGAGAATCTCATCCTCACGGAATTGAGGCCGGACGGGAAGCCCCAGCTCCAGTCGCTGGCGGTTCCCGTTATGGAGGCTATCGGCGCGTTAAGGTAGGCCGCGACGGGCGGAGCGGTGACCATCGACCTGGGGATGATCGGGTCCACTGTGAAGAGCGAATCCGGAGAGGCCGGGGCGGCGTCCGGCCTGGAAACGTTGCCGGTCACGTCCCTGGCCCGGACATATACGCGGAAGCGCTGGGCCTCGTTGTCGGCCAGCAGGTTGGCGAACTCGGCGTTCAGGCCC
The DNA here is from genome assembly GCA_003500765.1 of Elusimicrobiota bacterium. Taxonomy (GTDB): domain Bacteria; phylum Elusimicrobiota; class Elusimicrobia; order Elusimicrobiales; family UBA9959; genus UBA2231. The sequence continues at coordinate 668 of DNQL01000008.1, forward strand.
GCGTCCGCGTACTCCCATCCCCCGGACGCCGCGGAGGTGGCGTTGCGCCAGTGGGCGGCGGCGCTGAAAGACAGGGGCGGGTCCCAGCCGGTCCCGTTCCACCAGTTCTCGTCGGAATCGCGCTGAACCGCTATCTGGACCCCGCTGACCGGGTCGAGGGCCGAGACGGCCTCCAGCACCGTGCCGGAGATGGCCGTCATCGCCTTGTAGGCGAAATCGCCGGGCATGGTGACCGTGGCGGTCGGCGCCGAGGCGTCGTAGCAGAACGAGGCCTGGACGTAGTTCTCGAGATTGAGCGAGCGGTCCATGGCCCGGACGCGCACCGTGTAAGTGCTGCCCTCGACCAGCGCGGGCGGCCAGGTATCCGGGGCCTTCGGGTAAGTCCAGCCCGCGGACTGTACGATATTGACCCCGAAAACGGGGTCCATGAACTGGGCCAGCGGGTCCGCGGTGAACACGGCGGTCCGCCAGTATTCGTCGCCGCCGAAAGCGCTGCCGCTGTAGTACAATCCGGCCGGGTTGATCACCTGCACCTGTATCCCGTCCGGCAGCAGGCCGGAATAGGCCTGGGTGGAAGTGTAATGGACCCAGTCCATGGCCGTGCCGGAGAGCGTCGCGATCTGCGAGGGATTGCGGAAACCGGCCGCGCCGAGGCCGATTATCGACGAGGAGGGCCTGTTCACGTCGTAGATGAAGTCCCGGGTATAAGTGCCGTCGGGAACGGAATTGCCGGCCGCGTCGAGACCGGAGAGCTCCACGCGGAAGCGCTTGTTCTCCGGCCAGGCGGGAGAGGAGAAAGTCCAGGGGAGAAGGCCGGCGACGGCCATGCGGGTGGAATCCACCACGCTCCACTGCGAGCCGTCCCATTTGGGCTTCACGGCTCCCGGTTCGGAGATATTGGATACCTGGGCGAAAAGCGGGGGCACTATGCCCGCCGGAGAATCGTCAGAATCTCCGCGCAGCGTTACGATGGCGCGGGACGCCCCGTAGAAAGCGCTGTTCCCGGCCATCGGGGTGGATATGGTTATGGTCGGATAATTGAAGTCCGAAGTCACGGCTATGGCCGCGTAGGCGCCGGAATTGCCGGCCAGGTCCTGGCCGGATATCGAGAAGTTGTAGACCTGGTTATTGGTCGAGATGACCGGGGGCTCCCAGCCGACCGGCGGGTAAGTCCAGGTCACGGTGGAAGCCGAGGCCGTGAAATTGACCGGCAGGTCCACCGGCGAGTTGAGCGACCAGCCCAGGGCGGCGGTGCCGCGCCAGTAATAGGTATCGACTCCGGAGGTGTAGTAGGCGCGCAGCCGCAGGCCGGAGGCGCCGGACTGCAGGCCCGAGAGGCCGCCGTACGAGGTGCCCGAGATCTCGGCGAGCGAGGACTGGACGTAGCTGCCGGCCGTAGGGACGGACACGCGCGAAACCGGGGGAGAGCCGTCCACCACGAACCTGACCTCGGTCCAGTCGCTCTCGTTGCCGCCGTTGGCGCCCATGGGCTCCGCCTTGTCGAAGGCCCTGACCAGCAGGGTGTATTCCCTGTCGGAAACCCACTTGGCGCCGTCGAAGGGATAGTTCCAGGAGGCGGCCCCGAGCACGTCCTGCCAGGCGCCGTCGAAGGTCACGGTCCAGGAGCTGAAGGCCGCGCCGGTCCAGTAATAGGTGTCCCCGCCCTGCAGATAGCTCAGGTTTATCTGCGCCTTGTTGAGCTGGTCGCTTATGCCCGGCAGCGGGGCGTCCGAGGCCGTGCCGTTGAGAGCGTTGACGCCGGTGAGAACCGACGGGCGGTAGCGCCCCCCGTCCGCCGGCACCGCGAAGAAGGCCTCGGGGGCGGTCCTGTCCCAGACGAAGGTTATGGAGGAGACGGCGTTGGTTATGGAAGTCTGCGGATTGCCCGCGCGGTCCACCGCGCTGGAACGCAGCACATAGTATTTGCCGGTCTCCAGCGAAGCCTCCAGGCTGGGATGGGTATAGGACCAGGTGTCGGTGCCGGAGACGATATTGAAACTGGAACTGAGCACCGAGAAGGCGCCGGCGCCGTGATGCCACCATTTGACGCCCGCCTCGTCGTATATCTGCACCGTGACCCGGCCGAGGTCCGACTTGAGGTTCGGCGCGTAAGCCCCGACCGGATCGGAGGCCGTGCCCGCGAGCGGCGAGAGAGCGCGCAGCACCTGCATATGCGCGGGATAGTTTATACGGGACACCGGCGGGGCCGTATCGAAAATGACGTCGTACTGCGCCAGCAGGGCCTCCGAGTCGTCACGGTTCCCGGCCTTGTCGTAGGGCTTGGCGAAGAAGCGGTAATTGCGGCCGTCGCGAAGGGCCGGCGTGACGTCAGTGGAGAGCGTCCAGGCGGGCAGCCCTCCGATATCCGCCGCCAGCTCGCTTTCCGGCGCAAAAGCGGCGAAGGATGTCCCGTTCCAGTACGTGCCCGCGGAGGTGTCCTTTATCAGGATCCTGACATGGCTCATGCCCTCCCGGTACAGAGAGGGCAGGTCCGCGCGGCCCGGGTCCGCGGCCGTGCCGGTCACCGTATCCGTAGCCGGCAGCGACCTGATATACGGAGAGGCCGGCGAAAGAATGGCGGCCTGCGGCACCGTATTGTCGATTATGATGCTGCGCTCCGTGGGCGGCACCTCCGCCTCGTTGGCGGCGTTATAGCCGACCGATGAAAGGGTGTAGCTGGCATTGTCCACGGTGAAGGCCGAGGAGCCGCTGATGCCCATGGACCAGGAACCGGCGGTATGGCCCACGTAAGTCCAGGTGTCATTGGCCACCCAGTGCGCGGAAGGCTCGTACCACCAGCTGGCCGGTTCCTTTAGGCGCTTGACGCGTATCGCGACGCTGTTGGCGGCGCGCAGGTTGACGCCGGTCCCCAGCACGGAGAGCACGTCTCCCCCCCGGTAATTGCCGAACTCGGTGTCGGGCTGGGTCACGACCGTGTCGGCCGAAGGACTGACGAAACGGAAAGTCAGGTCCGGCGAGGAAGCGCCGGGATAGGGGCGGGTATTGCCGGCCCGGTCCACCGCCAGGGCCTGCACGTCGTAATCGGCGTTATTGGCCCAGTTGATAAGCGCGGTGTTCCAGGTCCAGGCCGCGGGCTGGCCGGTGGGATCGCCCGTGGTGCCGGTGCTTATCCAGATGCGGTCGCCGGGGTAGGACCCGGCGGGACAGGTGACGAAAGTGGAACCGTTGTAGCAGTTGACCAGCGGGGAGATCTGGCGCAGGGCGACGAGGACGGTGCCCTGCGAGCGGAGCTCGCCGGGCGGGGCGTCCTGCGCCGTGCCGGAGATGGAGTTAACGGTGGACTGGGTGCCGGTCGGGGCCAGCGCCTTCGAGTTCGGCAGCGTGGTGTCGCCGGTGAAGTAGTTGGTGGTCCACTGCGATCTGAGGTTGCCGACGATGTCCGTAACGCGGCTCATCGCGTAATAAGTGGCGCCGTCGGCTATGGCGCCGGCCGGCAGGGGGTAGGTCCAGGTGCCGGACGAAACGCCGGAGAAAGCGGCCGTGTGCCACTGCATGGAGCCGGAGACGAAATTATTGGAGCCGTTCCACCAGTAGTTGTCGCTGAGCCGCTGCAGGGCCACCACCACGCCGGCGGCCGTTATGCCGGATTCGAAAGTCCGCGCGCCGGACCAGCCGCGCAGGTTCTCCACGCTGTCGTCCGCCGTGCCCTCCAGGCTGGTGACGGCGCCGATAAAGCTGTTGTCGGCCGGGAAAGTTATACTGGACGACGGCGCGGTGTAGTCGGTTATGAACGTGTACGTGGAGAAGAAACTGGCGCCGGAGTTGAAGCCGGTGGAATTATTGCCGGCCTGGTCCTTGGCGGCGTGATAGATATCGTAGCGGTAGCCGTCCTCCTGCGAAGCCGGGACTATCGGCTTGGTCCACGGGTTGGAGCCGTCCACGCCGGAGGTGTCGGACTGCGTGGCGCTGATCCAGTTGTCGTTCAGGAAGCTCCACCAGGCGCCGTCCGAGCGATGGAAGCGCAGGCGGACCTCGCTGACGCCGGAAGGTTCGGTGCCGGCGTCGAAAGAAGTGCCGGTTATAAGGCCGGTGGCCACCGCGAGGGCGTAGGCCGACGGCGCGGTCACGCCGGTCACGGGGATCGTATTGTCGAAAGTGAAGACATGCGCCGGGGAATTGTCGGCTTTAAGGTTGGCGTCGATCTGGGCGTTGCTGGGAGTGGCCTGCCAGTTGCCGGCCGCGTCGATGGCCCTGACCCAGACCGAGAAGCGCAGGTTATTGACCGGCTGCAGCGAAGGCAGCGGGATGGTCCAGGCGCCGTTATTGTAGGTCGCCGTGCTCCAGCGCGTGTACTTGGCGGCAGTGTCGTCCCAGTCGGAGATGGCGTTATCGTAGGTGCCCCGCCAGGTGGCGTTAAAAGAACCGCGGGCCTTGAGCATGACATGCACGCCCGCGACCGCGCCGGTGTCATAGGCTATGCCGTAGAGGGACGGCACGCTGTTGTAATGTCCGGCGTCCGCGGGGGCGGTGGACTCAGCCACCGGGAGGACATTATCGTAGCGTATAAGTCTTCCGACGCCCGCCGGCACGTCCGCGTTGGCGGGTTCCCCTCCGCCGGGGCCGAACTCGCGGTTCAGCGCCAGGTCATAGGCCCAGGGCACCACCAGGTAATCTTTGCGTCCCAGGCCGGAGATGACGCCCTGCATATCGCCCGGCACGGCATAGGTCCAGTTCAGCACCGCCTCGCCGGCGCCGTAAGGGGCCGTATCCACCGCCGTCTCGTACCAGCGGGGGTTGGCGCTGTTGAAGGCGTCCGTACCGTTCCACCAGTTGCCGCCGACCAGGCGCACGGCGACTTTCACGGTGTAAGTGCCCAGGCCGGCCTCGTAGGTGCGGGCGCCGTAGCGCTCGTCCGAAACCGTTCCAGAGATCAGGGACAGCGACTTCACGTAGGCGGCGGCGGGCGACACGACGGTCGAGGTCGGGATATCGAGGTCGTAGCGGGCCTCCACTGAGGTCACGGCGGAATGATTGCCCGCGATGTCCGTCGCCCGGGCCTGGTAGCGGTAGCGGCGGTCGCTGACGAAGGAGATGTCGGCGTCGCTGAAGGTCCAGTTATCCACCGCGCCCTGCGCGGGCAGCCATACCGTATCCGCGCAGGCCGCGAAGGCCGCGCCGTTGAAGCACTCCCCCGTGACCAGGTCGGTGACGGCCACGGCGACGGTGCTGGCGCCGGTATAAGGGGCCGTCTGGTTGTTGGCCGTGCCGCCGGCCAGCGGCGTCGAGACGGCGATCAGCGAATAGGTGGCGTTGTTCTCGGGATGCGTCATCGAGACCAGCGGGCCGGTCAAGTCGTAAGTAAAGGTCTTCGTCGAATAGACCGCGGAGAAATTATCGGCGTAGTCCACCGCCCGCACGACGGCCGTGTAGACCTTGTCGTCCACGAGCATGGCCGGCGGCACGGTGTAATACCAGGAAGTCGGCCCCTGCTTGGTCGAGTTTATCCAGGTCTCGGAGAGCGACCAGGCGGCGCCGGTCCAGTAGCGCGTACCCTCGACTCCGCTGGTGGAGATCTTTATCTCCGCGCGCTTGAAGCCGGCTATGTCCGCGTTCGCGTCGCCGCGTATCTCGGCCAGCGCGCCGGAAGCGTCGAAGGTCGGCGAGGTTATGAGCACCGAGGGAGGAGTATCGTCGACGATGAAATAACGGACATTGACTCCCCTGGACTGCGGATCTTCCCAGTTGCCGTCCGCGGCGGGTTCGCCGGCCGGGCGCGAGGCGTCCATGGTCTTCGACTCCAGCTTGTATTCCCTGTCGCCCGCGGGCCAGTTTATGAAAGTCAGGTATACCCAGTCCCAGTCCGGGGGATTGGCGGTGAGATTGGTTGCGCGCCAGGAATTCTGCTCCGCGGCGGTGCCGGAGCTGAAGGAGGCGCCCATCCAGTACCAGGTATCCCCGCCGAGCAGGTAGGTGAGGCGTATCCTGGAGGCGGCGACGCCGGCGTTGCCGGAGCTGTAATAGGAGTCGGAGGCCGCGCCGAAAAAGCGGGTCCCCGACTTGCCCACATTGGACGATCTATAGCGGCCGCTGACCCCGTCCTGCATATCGGCGGGGAAAGAGATCCAGGAGGAGGGCGGCCGCCTGTCCACGGTGACGACCATCGACGAGACCGGGACGCTTGCCTGGAACTGGTCCTGTATATTGCCGGCCGTATCGGTCGCGCGCACGAGGAGCAGGTAGCGCATCGCAGGGGTGCCGGGCAGGGCCTCCTCGAAGGCCGTGTCCAGTCCGGCGGGAGCGAAAACCCAGCTCGTAGCGTCGGGAGAGAGATAAGTCGCGGACATCCAGTTCGGGGCAGAACCGCCTATCTGGAAGCCCTCGTCGCCGTACCAGAGCTGCGGGCTGCCCCACTGCTGCAGGGCGACCTGCACGTTGGAGTTATCCCAGTCGTCGCCGGCCTCGCCGGAGAGGGAAGGAATGGAACGGATCCCGCCGCTGACGGCCAGGGACGGCGCCAGCAGCTTGGCCGACGGCGAACTGCGGTCTATGGTGAACGGGGCGACCGGGGAGGAACCCTGGTTGCCGGCCTTGTCGGTGGCGAAAAGCTGGACCTGGTAGGAGCGGTCGGTCTGCCAGGCCAGGCCCGCCTGGAAATAAGCGGTGGTATACGAAGCTATCCCGGCGTTTATCGCGGCGGGCAGGTCGATATTCTCGCCCGTAAGCGTGAACGTGGAGAGCCGCCAGTCCCAGTATTCGGCGTTCTCCTGGCGCTTGACCCGGAAGTAGGCGGACTGCACCTGGCCCGGGACGATGTCCGAGACCGAGGCGGCGAGCTGCGCGAGCCCCGGCACGAAGGCCCTGTCCGGTGAAGTCACCGTCGCCGAAGGAGCCGTGTCGTCTATCGCGAAGTCCTTGTCGTCACCGGCCTGCTCGTCGATCCCGTTCGTCTCGTGCTTGGCCAGCGAGTAGACGCGGTAGCGCCGGTTATTGGTCCAGTTCGCTCCCGGCATGGTCCACTGCCAGTTGGGAGACGAGAAGTTCGTCACGCCCACGTAGCCGGTAAAGACATTGGTCGAGACCCAGGCCGAACCGTTCCAGGCCAGGTCGTCGCCGCCCGTCTTTTCCTCGAGGTCGGGGCCGTAGTCGACTATCCTGATCTGGACGGTGGTGGCGTAGATGGCCGTGCCGATTATGGTGGGCGACGGCGAGGTCTTCCAGTGCGGCGTACCCGTGGGGGTCGTTATGGCGGAATCGGGCGGCGGAGGCCGCAGCGTGAACTGTATATAGGGGGAATCGGCGGCGGGCGAGCCGGGTTTGGCCACCTCGTTGCCGGCCTGGTCCACGCCCTTGGCGAACACCCGGTAGTCGACGCCTGCCAGCGTCGAGATCCAGGCCGGGGTAGAAACGCCCGTGGCCTCCCAGCGGCTGCCCGTCAGGATGGCCGCGTCGTAGAAGATCTCCGTGGGCGAGTTCCAGGCCATCGCCGAGCGGTTCCAGTAATTGCCGCCGCAGGAGCCGTTGACGCAGTAATACGATATCCTGACTTTATCCAGCACCCCGGCGATGTCCGAAGCGGAGCCTGAAAGAACGCTGAGCTCGGCCTGCACGATGGACCCGTGCACGGGGTAGGTGACCGTCGAGACCGGGGCCGTAAAGTCGGCGTTTATCCCGGTGGCCGTGGAGAAGACGAGTTGCTGGTTGCCGGCCTTGTCCACGACATAGGCGTTGACCTCGTAGGACCTGCCGCTCTCCCACGGGGCGGCGTTGAGCTGCCACCAGGTGCCGCCGGGGCTCAGCGCGCCGTAGGCGAGGACGTCGTTCCAGACCTCGGGCGCCCCCGCCAGGGTCCAGTCGCCCAGCGAGCTGCTCCAGTACCAGTTGTCGTCGCGCTTGATGCGGACGAAAGCGTTGGCCACCCGGCCGTAAGGCTTGTCGTAGGCGTCGCCGGTGACGCGGCCTGTCTCGCTGACATAACCGCCGTCGTAGGGATAGGCGATGGCGGCCGTGGGACGGCTGACGTCGTAGACGAAGGTGGATTTGAGCGTCAGCGCCTCTTCGTTGGTGGCCAGGTCGGTCGCCCAGCTCTCCGCCGTATACCGCGCGCCGTCTATGTAAGCCGCGGCCCCGGTCAGGCCGTACGACCAGTCGGGGTAGGAGAGGGCCCCGGTGAGGAAATTCGCCGCGGCGATCCATCCTATGCCGTTCCAGTAGTACCCGTTCTCGGCGGGATTGGCCGGGTCGTATTTGCGCAGGTAGAACTTGACCCCTGTAACGCCGGAGAACCAGTCTCCGGCCGTGCCCTGGATAGTGACCGGGTTGGCCGACAGCGGAAGGTGCGAGCCGTCGGCCGGGTAGGTCACGGTCGAAACGGGGATCTCGGTGTCGAACTGGAAAGACGCGGTCGCCAGTACCACGTTCCAGTTGCCGGCGGCGTCGCGCGAGCGCGCCCTGACCCTGTAGTACGCGCCGCTGGTCCAGCTGGAGTTGGAGATGGCGTAGGACCATGAAGCCGAGCTCGTCCAGATAGTGGCGGGCACGCCGACCCACGGGGCGTCGTTGTCGCTGGAGCAGCCGGTGTCCCTCCACGCTCCGGCGACCGAGGGGTCGTAACAGCGGCTCTGGGTATAGTTGAATACGCTTATCGCAGCGGCGGTCACGCCAGTATTGTCGAAGGCTTCGCCCGACAGCGAGGTAAGGGAATTGTAAGCCGCCGAGTACGGGTTGAGTATGACGTCCGACGGGCGCTGGTTAAGGAAGGCACGGGTGGCGTAAACCACGGAATAGTTGCCGGCGAAGTCCAGCGCCCGCGCGGAGACGGTATAGGTGGTTTTCTGGACCAGTATCGAAGGGGAGACGGTGTAATACCAGGAGGTCGGGCCCAGTTTCTCCGCCTGGTTCCAGGTGTCGGGCGAGGAGACCCAGGAGGAGAGGGTCCCGTTCCAGTAGCTGATGGAGGCGCCCGTGCCGGTGGAGATCCTCACGTACGCGGCGGCCAGGCCGGCGATATCGGCGTTGGCCTCGCCGTATATATCGGTGGCGGAATTGAGCGAAAGCTCGGTAGGGGTGGTTATCGAGACGGCGGGAGGAGTGTCGTCCACGATGAACCTGCGGCTGACATAGGGGGCCTGCTCCCAGTTGCCGTCCCCGCTGTCGTCGGCGGCGCGCGCGTCGTCCATGCCGCGGGTCTCGACCAGGTATTCCCTGTCGCCCGCCGGCCAGACGACATTGGAAGTGTAGTCCCAGTTCCAGACCGGCGCGGAGCCGGTTATGGAGGCGCTGCGCCAGGCCGCCGCTTCGGCGACCGCGCCCGAACTGAAGGCGGCGCCGCTCCAGTAATAAGTGTCCCCGGCCAGCAGGTAGGAGAGGCGCATCTGGGAAGCCTGCAGACCGGCGGCCAGGGCCGCGGGATTATCCGTAGCCGTGCCGCGTATGTGGTTGGCCGGGAACTGGCCGATGGCGGAAGCCTTGTAGCGGCCGCTTTCCCCGTCCGAAGAATCCAGCGGGCTGACGATGACAGAAGAGGGCGGGTTCTTGTCCACTCGCGCTATCAGGGACGAGACGTCCACGGTGAAAGTCTCCTGGACATTGCCGGCGGTGTCAAGCGCGCGGGTCAGGACCAGGTAGCGGTAGCCGCTTTCGAAGTTATTGTCGAACCCGGCCGGGGCGTAAGACCAGGAGGTGGCGCTGGGAGAAAGATAGCCGTTAGTACCGTTAACGGTGATCCAGTACGGGGCCGCCTGCAGGCTGGTGAAGCCCGAGCCGTCGAACCAGACCAGCGTCTCGCCTACCCATTTCTGAACGGCCACCTGCACCGAGGCGTTGCTCTGATTGTCCGACGCCGTACCGGAGATGAAGGCCATCGAGCGCACGCCGCTGCCGTTGGCGTCGTAAGGCACCAGTATCCGGGCGGAGGGCGAGGATTTGTCTATTATGAAAGAACGGTCCGTCGCCTGGGTCAGGTTGCCGGCCTTGTCGCGCGCGAAGAGCTGGGCTATGTAGCCGCGGTTGGTCTCGAAGGCCTGCCCGGTCTGGAAATAGTCGGTCGTGTATTTATACAGGCCGCCATCGAGATAGGCCGGCAGTTCGGTATCGGCTCCGGCGGCGGTGAAAGTGGAGGCGCTCCAGTTCCAGAACAGGGCCGACTCCTGCCGCCTGACCCTGAAATAATAATTCTGGAGCACGCCGGGAGCCTCGTCCCAGGCGGTACCGGACAGGAACGGGACGGATTTGGCGTAAGCGGCCGACGGAACGCTTATCGAGGCGGAAGGGTAGCCCGCGTCCATGACGAACTCGCGGTCGCGCGTGGCCGAATCCGGCTCCGAGCTGGCGCCGACGGCCCTCGACTTCACGCGGTAGAGGCGGTCGGTGTTCCAGTTCCCCGCGGCCATGCCCCACTGCCAGTTCGGCGAGTTATACACCGAGGCCGGGACATACCCGGCATAGGTGCCGGCCGGCTCCCAGGAATCCCCGTCCCAGGCCAGGTCGTCGCCCGTGCCGATAAGATTATCCGCGCCGTAGTCTATGATCCTCAGCTCCACCGCGGAGGCGAACACGGCCGTACCGGACAGCGCGGGAGCTAACGACGGGTTCCAATGCGGCGTCTCCTCGTCGGGGACCGTTATGCCGGAAGAGGGGCCGGGCGTCTTGAGGTTGAACTCTATGTGCGGACCGGGGCCGGGCGTGCCGGGCTTGGCGACCTCGTTGCCGGCCTTGTCCACGGCCTTGGCGAAAATGCGGTAATTTATGCCGGAGGCGTCCACCGTCCAGGTGGGGGTGGAGACGCCGGTGGCCGTCCAGGTGTTGTTCCCGGGAACATAATTCGCCTCGTAGAATATCTCCGCGGCGGAATTCCAGGCTCCGGCGGCGCGGTTCCAGTAATTACCGCTGCAGATGCCGCCGTTGCAATAGTAGGAAACCAGGACCTTGTCTATCTCGCCAGGCGCGGCGTCGGAGGCCGAGCCGGAGATAACGGTCAGCTCCTCCTGCAGGCTGGCGCCGTGCGCCGGGTAGGTGACCGTGGAGGACGGCGCGTCGAAGTCCGCCTTCACCTGCGTCATCGTGCTGTAACCGACCCGGTACCAGCCGGCCTTGTCCTTTATGTTCACGTCGATCTCGTAGATCTCGCCGCTCTGCCAGGGCGTCGCCGTCAGCTGCCACCAGGTGGCCGAAGGGCTCAGCGTGCCGTACGGCCCGCCCTGGTAAAGATCGTTCCACACCTCGGGAGAATTCTCCACCGTCCACGAGGAATCTGAGACCCGGTAGTAATGGCCGGGGTTGGCGCCGCTGGTCTGCCTGACGCGGACATAAACCCTTTCCACTATGCCGCTGGGAGCGTCATAGGCCGTACCGGTTATGCGGCCGGTCTGGCTGATATAGCCTTTGTTCGCGGGGTAGGTCACCGTGCCGGTGGGCCGGGAAATATCGTATACGAAGTCGGCGTCGCGGACGCTGCCGTAATTCCCGGCGCCCGCGCCTTCCTCGTTGGTCGCGGCGTCGCGTGCGCGGGAAACGAAGCGGTAGGCGTGGCCGTCCTGCCATACCGGCACGCCGTAATCCTGACCTATCCAGGACCAGTCGTTGCCGGACTGCGAAGCGAAGAGCCATTTCTGGCTCTCATTCTCCGTCCAGGCGACGCCGCTCCAGTAGGTGGCTCCCTGCGTAAGGTCCTGCAGGTACACCTTCACCTGCGTAACGCCGGAACCGGCGCTGGGGTCCACCGAGGTGCCGGCTATGGAGGCGGTGGAAATGGCCTGGTAATGGACGCCTTCGGCCGGGTATACCACGGTAGTCAGCGGTTCGGTATCGTCGAACTTGAAAGAGACGGTCGAGTAGACCGTGTCATAGTTGCCCACATAGTCCCGCGAGCGGGCCTCCACGCGGTAGACGTAGCCGGAGGCCCAGGGAGTACCCGGAAAGCTGTACGAAAAAGTGCCGCTGGACTGCTGCGCCCCGGCAAAGGAGAAGGTCGTGGTGGAGAAATAAGTGTTCGGGTCGCAGGGAGGATCGCCCTCGGGATCGCATTCGTCCCAGGCACTTTCCTGGAAATTCCAATAGAGCGAACCGACCACGCGGAAGAGCCGTATATTGACCGTATTCAGCGTGTCGGCGACGTACAACTTGCGGTTGTCGAGAGCCGTACCCGATATGGCGGTCAGCGTCCTGCGGGGAGCGCTGGTCGGCACCTGTATCAGCGTCGAAGGATTCTGATTGTCTATCCAGAACACGCGCTCGGGCGAGGACAGCCCCTGGTTGGGAGCGCCCAGCGCGCTGTCCTTGGAGCGCAGGCTGACGAAATACTTGTAGCCGTTGGTCCAGAAAGCGGGCGCGAAGTTACTGCCCAGCGAGGCCGTGGAGCCCAGCACGCTGAAACTGTCCACGGGGAACCAGGCCGGATTATCCGGATCGTAGGCTTCCCACTCCGAGCCGTTCCACATGTCCTCCGGGTTTTCAGCGCCCGGCGACTGGCGCAGCAGCCGCATCTGGCCATCGGCCGGCTTCGTCCACTTGTCGTACGCGGTGCCGGTTATGGTGGCGACGGTGGAATAGATCTCGCCGTCGGCCGGGAACGTTACCTGGGAGGACGGCCCGGTATTGTCTATCATGAAAGTGCGGCCGGTCTGTATGGCGGTCTGGACATTACCGCCCTTGTCCGTGCCACGCACGGTGCCTGTATAGTAATTCTCGTAGTCCCAGGTGACCGCGTCGGTATTGAAAGTCCAGCTGGAGCCGGCCATCGTCGCCCCGTTCCAGACCGGGGTTTCGGTCATGCTCCAGCCCGGGCCGGCCGCGTTCCAGTAATAGGTGGTGCCGCCGGCGAGGCGCTTCAAAGCGGCGTCTACGCTCTGCAGGCCGGCGGGGCCCACGTCGGCGGCCGTGCCGTTGAGATAGGGCAGGGCGCTGTAGACGGTATTATTGGACGGCACCAGCACGCGCGAGTCAGGCGGCGAGACGTCGACGATATAGACCGAGCCCCTGTGCGGGACCTCCACCCGGTTGTTCTGCGTCCAGCGGCTGCGTATCACATATTCGCCGGTGGTCCAGGTGACGCCGGAGGCGTTGAAACTAAAAGCGTAATACTCGCCCAGGTCGCTGCCGCGCACGGCCGGGTTCCAGATCTCGCTGCCGCTGCCGCTCCAGCCGCCCAGGCCGCCGTTCATGGACTGGTCCCAGTAGCGGCTCGTTGTTTTGTTGTATATGCTCAAGACTATGGCCCATGGATTATCGGAGCGGTCCGGCCACATCCGCCCGGTTATGGAAGTAACACCGGAACCTATAGTGCCGTGCAGCGGGGAATCCACTATGGACCAGGTGTAATCGTTGGTGGGGTCGAAGCGCTCGCCGGCGGCGGCCACTTCGGTGCGTTGGGCCGTGCTGGTCCTGGCTTTTATCACCGCGTCATAGCTGGTGCTGTAGGCCTGGACCCGGCCCAACATATCCGCGCCGGCATAACGCCAGTACAACGGGCCTACCTGCGGCTCGATCCCGATGTCTTTCCAGTAATTGGCCTCGTTGGCGGCGTGGTTGAGCAGCGAAGTGTAGCCGGGGAACTGCCAGAAATAGGACTGGGTCGCGTCATAGGGGACGTAGATCTGTATCTCGACACGGTCTATCTCGGTGCCGCCGGCCGTGGAAACGCCCTGTACCGTATCCACGGCCCGGGAATCGTAGCGCGGCCTGTTGACCGCTACCGGGGCGTACATCATGGTCTGCGGGGCCGAGGCGTCGTAGGTGAAAGTGGAGACCGCTATATAGGAGTCGCCCAGCGCCTCCTGCGCGTTGCCGGCTGAGTCCACCGCCTTGGCCCGTATGCGATAGAGCCTCTGGTCCTCCCAAGGGGGCGTGTCGGCGTAGTTCCACTCGGCGCCGCGGCCGGTATCGGTGCTGGCCTCGGTGGGGGTTACCGACACGTCCAGCCAATATTCACTGGTCCCCTCCCAGCCGACGACCGAACCTTTCCAGTAGAGCTGCGATCCAAAATTCTGCCTTATCGAGATTTTTACCGCGTTCGCGGGCACCTCCGAGCCGGGGAAAGTGTCCGTATACTCGCCCGTTATCTCGGGTAGCGAACTGAGCGCGCCGCCGTTCGGCGGATTACCTATGGCGGCCGTCGGGATATTGACGTCGTAATCGAAGGTGTTTGACCCCGACGGGACCTGCGCATTGCCGGCGATATCCGAAGCCTTGCTCTGCACCTCGTAGCGGTGTCCGTCTATCAGGCTGGGCCGCGGGTAGGTCCAGGGCGTGGACAGCGCGCCGGGGTTTATAGGCGTGGCCTGCAGCAGTATGGGGCTGGCGCTGTTCTGCCAGGCGGAGCCGTTCCAGTAGGTGGTGGGCCAGGGCAGCTCGCCCTCCGTAGGACCGAGGTCCTTTATCCATATCTGAACGCCGCTGGCCGGGATACCCGACAGGTCATCCTCGGCCTGGCCCTGCAGCGAGGACAGGCCGGAGGCGTTGTAGGCCCCACCGGCCGCCGGAGTAATGACGAGCGAGGAGGGCGCGGTCATGTCGACGGTGAAGGTCACGTCCGTCATCTGCGTCTGCACGCGGGCCACGTCGTCCCTGGCGCGCGAACGCACCCGGAACTTGCCGGAAGTCCAGGCTATGCCGCCGTAGGACCAGTTCAGATTGGAAACGGCCAGGTTCTGCATGTTCTGGGAACTTATCCAGACCTCGGAGCCGGTATCGTCCTGCCAGAAAGCGCCGTTCCAGTACGTGTAGGGCGCCGAGAAATCCGTGGACGTGGAGCGCTTGACCGAGAGCTCCACCAGGTCCAGTCCCTTATTGTCCGAAGCCGTGCCGTAAAGGGTCCAGTTCCCCGCGCCGTATATGCCGCCGTTGGCCGGGAAAGTGGAGATAGAGGCCGGGGCCTGCAGGTCTATGGTGAAAGATATGTAATCCGTAGGATTGACGTCGGCGTCGAGGGACCGCGGCTCCGCGTTGCCGGCCTTGTCCACCGCCCGGTAGCGCACATGGTACTCGTAATTGTTTATCCAGCCCGTGGAAGGGGTTATCGTCCAGGCGTGCTCCCAGCGGTTGGCCCCCGCGTTCAGGTCCCCGCCGTCCAGGCTCACCGCGAGCGGCGTGACGGCGCCCCAGCCGGAGCCGGTGAAATACTGGCTGAGCTGCGTGGAGTAGATCGATATCTCCACCCTGTCGAGCGAACTGCCGACCGGGCCGAAGTGGCCGGTATCCCAGGCGGTGCCGGCGATGGAGGCGAGGCCGGGCAGCAGCGAGCCGGTAGCCAGGCCGGTGACCGCCGCGGTGGGCTTCTGTACGTCGTACCAGAACAGCTGGGCGGCGCTGGTGCCGACATTCGGGGTGGGGATGGACGAATCGGTCGCCCTGGCGTTGACCTGGTATTTGCGGCCGCTCACGAAAGCGGATGGGGGCACAAGCAGCCGCCAGAAACCCGGGGCGTATATGTTGGCAGTTACCCATATCTCGCTGTTCTGCCAGGCGGAGCCGTTCCAGTAAGTAGTGCCCTGCGCCAGGTCCTGAAGCCTCACCTGCACCAGGGACGCGTCCATGTCCACCGTGCCCTGTATGGTGGTCTGCGGGCCGAGCGGGGCGGTGACGTAGCCGAGCGAGGGAGGATTGGTAACGGCCGGAGAAGGCGCCTGCAGGTCGTAGGTGAAGGTGACGGTGCTAAAAGCGGTTTCGTAGCGCAGGTAATCCTTAGCCTGCACATTGACCTGGTATTCGGTGGCGGGGCTGCCGGTCCAGTCGAAGATGTCCGTGTAGGACCAGTTCGTGGTGCGCTGGGCGAGACCGGTGCCGAGCGTCACCCAGGCCGCCTCCGGGTCGGTTATGCCGAACTCGTTGGCCGAATCGTTCCAGTATTTATTGTCGCTATTGCGCCGCATCCTCACCCTGAGGGAATCTATCTTCACATTGTCGTAGGCCGTGCCGAAAATGCCGGTAAGCGAAGAGTAGCGGGCCCCGGAGGCCGGCATGGTAGTTATCGAAACGGGGGCGCTGACGTCCCACCAGAACGTCACGGTGGTGCGGTTGACCTCGTAGTTGGGCGACGAATTATTGCCGGAATCCACTACCCTGTCGGCTGCTACCGAAGTCATGTAATAAGTGACACCGTCGGTCATGTCGCCGGCGGTCGGGAGTATGCTCGTTCTGTTCCAGGTCACAGGAGTGCCGCCGGCCGGCGTTGGCGTACCAGGCTCGGGGTCGGGCCAGGAACCGGGATCGGACGGCACAGGACCAGGGGTCCAGCTGCCCATCCAATAAGCGTTGTCTGAATTGCGCCAGAGCACCCATTTCACGTTGCTCACCCCGCCAAGGGCGTTATCGGAGGCCGTACCGCCTATGGCGGCGGGAATGGACTCGATGACGGAATCAGGGGACGGCACCAGAACGCGCGAATCCGGGTTCTCCGGGGGACCGGCGGCGTACAGGTCATAGTAGAAAGTGGAGGTAGACCAGTACTGCGTGTAATTGCCGGCCGAGTCCATGGTGCGGGCGTATATCACGTATCTCCGGTCATGCGACCAGCCGGGGTTGGCGTAGCTCCAGGAGACCGTGGCGCCGACCGAAGCCGAGGCCGGGGCGGTGGATATCCACTTGTTGGCGTCGTACTCATACCCGGTGGAATATGTGGTCCAGGCGGAGCCGGTCCAGTACCTGCTGGTTATGCCTTCCTCTTTTATGAAGAGTTTCACGCCGCCCGCGTTTATGTAGTAATTATCCTTGGCGGTGCCGGAGATGGAAGGCACACTCTTGCGCCAGGTATTGTTGAGCGGCTGCAGGATCGACATCGTCGGAAGGTCGTCGTCTATCTTGAACTTGAAGTTAAGGTCGCCGGGAACGGTGGGGTTGCTCCAGTTCACGGTCTGGTCCGCGGAAGTCTGGTATTTGCCGGTCGCTCCTTTGTAGGTAAGGCCTTCGTAGGGAGCCCCGGACAGCTTGGTGTCGGCCACGGCGAACCAGGTCTCGCCGCCCGGCAGGTCGAAAAAGACCAGCCTGTAACTACCCTCAGGCAGATAAACGCCCGGGAAGGTTTTGGAGAACTCCTTGAACACATTGGTGCCGTCGCCAGTGAAAAAAGTCGTGGTGCTTATGTAGTTGGTGACGCCGTCCGCTGAGGTTATCTTGAAACTGACGTCCTTGGCTGCGTCCTTGGATTTAGCGTAAGCGGTTAGCCCGACAAGGCCTATGCCGCCGGCCGGGACCTGGAAGATCTGCCCGATAGCGTTGGGCTGCTTGACCGACAGCGTTATCGGGAGGGAATCAGCCCCGTAAGAAGCGGACGATTCCATACCGCGGGCATAAGGCTGGCCGATATACTGCGAGCCGTTGCCGATGATATACAGGGGCTCCGCCCCTGCGACGGAGCCGCCGTTATAATAGACCGAGGCGTAAGGATCGGGGTCGTCGTTCAACGGCACCACGCCCTTCAGGGTCTGCATGGCCAGCGGGATAAGCGCCCTGCGCGAGCCGTTGGCGATGGTCACTTTTCCGTATATTTTGTAGGGGGTCCCGACCGTAAGGGTGCAGGCCGGGATGGATACCGAATGCCAGCCCTGGCCGGTGGTCGTCTGGCCGGCCCTGGGCGTCCAAGTGTTGGAACTTATCCAGGCGCCGCCGGCGTCCTGTATGCCTATATCCCAAGTGACGTCGTTAGTGGGAGCGCCGGTCGTGTAGTAGTAGGCCAGCATCAGGCGGAGTTCGTTGGCGTTGGTGAGCGTTACCGCGGGAGTAAAGCGCATTTCAAATTCGTTCGTAGTGGCCGCGTCCATATCGCCGACGTCTATCTGTTTGTAGACCGCGATCCGGTTGCCCCAGTCGTAGTCGGCGCGGGCGGGCTGCGGCAGCAGGCCGGTGAAAAGCAGCAGGGCCGCGGCGGTTTTAGCCGCGCGGCCTGTCATGCTTTTCATCCAGCGCTCCAGTCTCATATCGTTTCAGCCTACCGGCCCAGCCTCTCCAGGTAGAGCTTCGCGGTCTCCCCCGCCTCTGCGTCGGCTATCATCCGCTCCAGGTGGGGACGGACGCGGGGTTTATCATAGCCAAAGCCGTTATAAAGCGAGACAACCGCCTGGGTCCTTATCCCGCCGTCCGCGTCGTCAAGGGCGGCGATGAAAGCGGCGAAGACGGCGTCGGTCTGATAGCGGGTGAGGGAGTCGGCGGCATGCTGGCGGACGCCGGTCAGTTCGCCGGCATCGGCGAATTTGCGCATCAGCGCGGCGGCGGCCTCGTCGGTACCCGCGAAGGCGAGGGCCCTG
>DNQL01000048.1 GCA_003500765.1 Elusimicrobiota bacterium
CTGCGCTGGCGCTGTTCGCCGGGCCGGCCTGGGCGGAGCGCGCGGCTTACAGGGATTTCAGCGGAAAGGACCGTTTCGTATACGCGAGGGCCGTCTGAGGGGCATAGCTCCTGATACGGCATGACCATAGTTCTGACACGGAGAAAAAATGGATAATTTCGTCATACACGGCGGCAAAAAACTCGTAGGGGAAGTGCGGATAAGCGGCTCCAAGAACGCCGCGCTGCCCATACTGGCGGCCACTCTGCTCACCAGGGAGAAATGCGTGGTGCGCAATGTCCCGGACCTGCGGGACATAAAGTCCACTTTCGACCTGCTCAACCACCTGGGCAAGAAATGCTTCTTCGAGGGAGGGGTCTTCACGGCGACCGAACCCGGCCGGCTCAAGCACGACGCGCCTTACGAACTGGTGCGGCGTATGCGCGCCTCGGTGCTGGCCGCCGGCCCTCTGTTGGCCCGTCTGAAAAAAGTGCGCGTGTCGATGCCGGGCGGCTGCTCCATCGGCGTGCGCCCCATCGACATACACATAGAGGCCTTCAAGAAACTGGGAGCAGAGTCCTGCTACGAGAAAGGAGACATCGTCCTGACCGGCGCCCGGCTGAAGCCCGGACGGGTGCGCTTCCGTTTTCCCAGCGTGGGCGCCACCGAGAACCTCATGATGTGCGCGGCGCTGCTCGACGGCAAGACGATCCTGGAGAACTGCGCGCGCGAGCCGGAGATAGAGGACCTCGCCGCCGCGCTGCGCTCGATGGGCGCGGAGGTTGAAGGAGCCGGAGGCCCCCGCATCGTCATCCGCGGGC
The DNA here is from genome assembly GCA_003500765.1 of Elusimicrobiota bacterium. Lineage (GTDB taxonomy): Bacteria > Elusimicrobiota > Elusimicrobia > Elusimicrobiales > UBA9959 > UBA2231. The sequence goes on from DNQL01000048.1 coordinate 801, forward strand.
AGTCCAAGCTCAAGGCCCTGCGCCACACCGTCATCCCGGACCGCATAGAGACCGGCACCTATATGCTGGCCGCGGCCGCCGCCGGCGGCAAGGTGAAGCTGACGGCCGCCGACCCGAAGCCGCTGGGCGCGCTGATAAAGGCGATGGAGCGCTCCGGGACCCGGGTGACCTGCGGGCGGGATTCCATCACCGTCGAATCCGGCGGAGGCAGGCCGAAGCCGGTCAATGTCAGCACCGCGCCTCATCCGGGCTTCCCGACGGACCTGCAGGCCCCGTGGATGTCGTACATGGCCCGCTGCCGCGGCAACGCCTCGGTGCAGGAGAATATTTTCGAGAACAGGTTCATGCACGCCGCCGAGCTGCTGCGCATGGGCGCCAGCGTCTATATTTCGGGCAACAAGGCCTACGTGCACGGCGTCGAGGAGCTCAATGGCGCGCCCATCATGGCTTCCGACATAAGGGCCGGCGCGGCGCTGATAGTGGCGGCCGGCGCGGCCAAGGGCAAATCCCTCTTGCGCCGCACTTACCACATAGACCGCGGTTACGAGCGGGTCGAGGAAAAACTCCGCGCGCTGGGCATGAAGATAGAGAGAGTTAAGGCCTGATCCGATGACTTACGAAGAGGCCGAAAAATACCTGGTGTCGCGGCAGACCTTCGACAAGAAGGACGGCTTCGCCCGCGTCCTGTCCTGCCTGGAGCGCCTCGGCGACCCGCAGGAGAAGTTCCGGGCCGTCCACGTCACCGGCACCAACGGCAAGGGCTCCGTCTGCGCCCTGCTGGATTCCTCGCTGCGCGCCGCCGGGTATAAGACCGGCCTTTTCGTCTCGCCCCATCTCATGGAGATGCGAGAGCGCATCAGCGTCGGCGGGGAGAATATAAGCCGGGGGGATTTCGCGGCGCTCTGTTCCGAGGTCGCCGCCGCCGGCGAGGACCTGAGTTTCTTCGAGACCGTCACCTGCATGGCCTTCCTCCACTTCGCGCGGTCCGGACTGGACCTGGCCGTGCTGGAAGTGGGAATAGGCGGTACCTGGGACACCACAAACGTGATACCGCCCCCGGAGCTTTGCCTGATAACTTCGGTGGACCTCGATCACGATAAATACCTCGGCCGCACGGTGGCGGAAGTCGCCGCGCATAAAGCGGGCATAATAAAGAAGGGGACGCTCTGTCTCTGCCCCGGGCTGACGCCGGACGCCTCTTCGGTGATAGAGAAAGCCGCGGGCCTGGCCGGCGGTTCCGCCCTGTTCCTGCCGGAAACTTTCAAATCGGAGGGCTACGACTGGGACCGCAACCGCACCATCCTGTCGGGTCCCGGCGGGAAATTCGAGCTGGGCATAATCGGAGACCGGCAGGGCGTCAACGCCGGCCTCGTCCTGCGCGCCCTTGAGGAACTGGCCCGCCGCGGCTTCCCTCGCGCGCCGGAGGGGTTCAGGTCCGGGATTGAGCTCGTGCGCTGGGAGGCCCGCTTCCAGGTGCTGCGCGCCTCGCCCCGCGGCCGCGACTGCGATTTCATACTGGACGGCGCCCACAACCCCGAAGCCGTGCGCTCATTCATGCGCACCTTCCGGGTCTCGCCTTTCGCGGCTAGGCCGCACGCCTTCNNAGTCTGCGGTTTCCTCAACGATAAGGATTACCGCGCCATGCTGCCGGTCCTGGCCCCGCTCTGCGACGATTTCATCTTCACCTCCCCCGCCTCCGATAAAGCGATACCGCCCGGGCTGCTGGCCGAGGAGCTGCAGCGGCTCAGGCCGGACGCCGGGGTGGAGGTGGAGGAGGACGCCGAGGCCGCGCTGGTCTCCGCAGCGGGGCGCGGCACCGCTGCCGTGCTGGGCTCCTTTTACCTGGCCGGGGCCGCGCTGAGGATACTCAGGGAGGCCGGCAGGCGGGACGCGGCGGCGGTCAATTGAGAGTGCTGGAGGATACCGTGATAGGAATAGGCATCGACATAGGCGGCACAAACGTCAAGCTCGGCGCTTTTACCGGCGAAGGGCGGATCCTGGCCGAGCGCAGGTTCTCCACCGACAGCGGGAGGGGGCGGGCGGATTTCATCAGGCGCCTGTCGAAGGCGGCGCTGGAGCTCAAGGGTTCGCTCGTCGGCCGCGCGGTCTCCGTCGGCATAGGCATGGCGGGGGACATAGACCCGGACGCCGGGACGGCAAGGTTCTCGCCCAATCTCTGCGGCTGGCGCAATCTGCCGGTGGCCGGCCCGCTGGAGAAGGCGCTAAAGCTGCCCTGCTTCCTGGAGAACGACGCCAATATGGCCGCCTGGGGCGCCTACGCCAGCGAACTGGAGGGAGCGGGCGGCAGCGCCATAGCCGTTACGCTCGGCACAGGCATCGGCGGCGGCATTATCCTGGACGGGACCCTTTACCACGGCGAGCACGGTTCCGCCGGGGAAATAGGTCATTTCACCATAAGGCCCGGCGGAGCTCTCTGCGGCTGCGGCCGGAGGGGCTGCCTGGAGGCTTATTGCGGCAGCGGGGCGGTCATGGCCGCGGCCCGTGCCCTGGTAAAGGATGAGGCCGCGTTCATACGGAAATACGCCGACCCGTCCCGCCCCAGGTTCAACACCGTCTGCCTGGCGCGCGCCGCCAGGGCCGGCAATAAGTCCGCGCGGAAGGTCTGGAGCGACATGGGCGAAAGCCTGGGCATGGGCCTGGCCGGCGCCGTGCTGCTCTTCAACCCCGCGCACATAATACTCACCGGCGGCGTGTCGCGCGCGGCGGACTGCTTTCTGCCGGCCATGAAAAAAGTTTTCGCGGGCCAGTCGATAGCGACGCCGTTCAAGCGGGTGAAGATAAAGGTCTCGCGCAGCGCCGACCTGGGCGTGCTGGGCGCCGCGCTGTACGGCCTGCACCGGGCGGCCGGCAGATAATGACCGGGTCCGCCGCCATCCTCTTCCTGCTCGCGCTTAACGGCGCGGCGGCGGCCTATGACCTGCCGGCGGCGACGGGGACGCACAGGGTGGAGTTCACGGCCGAGGAGGCGGACTTCAACGAACGCACTCGCGTCATCGGCCTGCGGCGCGAGGCGGTGGTGAGGGAATTCGGCGCCGACGATGAACTGGTGCGCACTCTTAAGGCCGACAGGCTGCAGATAGACATGTCCAGCCGCGCCGTGGTGTCGGACGGCCCTTTTATAATGGAGGAGAACGGCAGCTTCTTCTACGGCCGCAGCGGCGAGATAAGCTACGCCGACAATACCGGCGTCATACGCGATGGGCGCTTCAGCTACGGCAACATGGTCTTCAGGGGCAGCGAGATACGCGTGGACAAGGGGGAGTACCGGTACCACGGCGCGCGATTCACTTCATGCGACCTGGTCCCCCCTCATTACCAGGTCCGGGCTTCGCGCCTCTACCTGAAGCCTGACAGTCATTTCCTGGCCTACAACACCGTGTTCTTCCTGGGCAAGGTCCCGATCTTCTATTTCCCCGTGATCTACCGCCCGCTGGGCAAGGGCACCCCTTTCATAACCAGCATCTACCCGGGGTACGACGAGCGCAGCGGCGCCTACCTCAAGACCAACTACCTCTACCGCTTCAGCCCTACGCTCAAGGGCAAGCTCTTCATAGATTATTTCACCAGGCAGGGGTTCGGCACCGGCGCGGAGGTTAACCACGACTCCGCGGACAAGGCCAGGACGCATCTTTCGGCCTACCGCATACGCGAGTACGGGGCCAGCGGGGACCGCTGGGCCGTCAGCGGCGGCTATTGGCGCCATCTCGGCGGCACCGGCGAAGGCGGGGCGAACTACTACAGCCAGTCCTATTTCCGCCTGCTGTCCGACCCCGATTTCAACAACCATTATTTCCGGGCTAATCCCTTCGCCGTCAGCCCGGACATGCAGGCCAGCGCGGGATTCACGCGGCAGTCCAATAACACCGTCACGCGCCTGAGCGCCGCCACCCGTTACGACCGCGACGCGGCCGGCACCGGCTTCACCCAGGCCTACGATTCCGCCCCGAGGCTGGAGTTCCAGACGGTTCCGCTGCGGCTGGCCGGAGTGCCGGTGCTCAATTCCTTCAACGCTTTCCTGGAGCGCTCCAGATCCGAAGGCGATACCTACTACCAGAACAAGGGAGACGCCTCCTGGACGGTCTCCAAAAATATCCCGCTGACGCGCGCAGTCAGTCTCTATCCCCACGCGGGGTACAGGCAGTCCGTGTTCATGTCCACCGCTTCGGCGACGGGGGACCTATGGGTCGGGCGCTATTTCAACGGGCTGAACCTGCGGCTCGACGGCCTCTGGGGCTCCTTCGACCTGGCCTACGCCTACCGCCAGCGCTTCCGGGCCAATACTCTCAAGGAGGACGCCGGTTCGGCCGACGGGGGAGTGGAGGAGGAAAGCGTAACTCCCACGCTCTTCGTCCGGCCTTCCCGCAAATATTACCTGAGGGCCTCGACCTCTTACGACCTCCGCGATACCGCTGTCGGCGATTTCTCGCACCGCCTTTCCACGATGACGGCCGAGCTGGTCTATGAGCCCAAGCCCGGGGTGAGCTTCATCCTGCAGGATAATTACTCTTTCACCGAAGGGCACCGGGCCGTGATAGCCCAGGCCGATTTCAGCGTGGACAAGAACAGCGTCGGGCTGGGCGTGGCCAAGTACGGGGATTCCCCCGAGTACGTGGTCAATCACACGATAGGTATCCGCCCGGGCTGGCGCGGCTGGAGCGCCGACCTGATACTTCGCTACCGTCTGACCCTGGCCGACAGGGTGGGGGTGGACAAGTTCTCTTTCTTCGAGAAGAGCGTGACGCTGTACAAGGAGTTCCACGATTTCCGCAGCACCTGGGACCTGCGGTTCCGCCCCGGGGGAGTCAAGGAGTTCTTCTTCCTGGTCAGCATGAAGATCAACGACGCGCCCCGCAACGAGCCGCTCGACGAAGAATCCCGGCGCTTCTGGACCCACTGGCGCAAGCCCGGCCAGATCCGCGATTGAGGCGAACTATTCCGGGGGCATGCCGCCTCCCCCGGCTGGCTCCTTAATGGGCCGCTTGACGGGCAAGGCTCTCTCGCCGGGCCTTCCGAAGCCACATCGGAAGCTTTCCCCAAGCGGAGCTCGGGAACCGGCACTGCCGGACGGGCATGATTGTTTGAGGCCCGAGGCGCTATGCGCCCGGGCCGAGTTCGTGCCCGGCCGAGCGTAGCGTAGGGTGTATTTTAGAAAGCCGAACCCGTGGCGGAGCGAAGGCCCGGCGAGGGAGCCTGGTGCTGTGTTTTTTCGGAGCGAGGAGCAAAATGATAGAATTTCAGCGGGAAAAGGGAGAAAAAGAATGAAAAAACCTCTTTGGCTGGTCACCGGCGGAGCCGGGTTCATAGGCTCCAATATAGTGGAAGAGCTTGTCCGCCGCGGCTGGCGCGTCCGCGTCTTCGACAATTTTTCGACGGGCAGCATGGAGAACCTCGCCCCTTTCAAGGGCAGGTTCGAGCTGGTCCGCGGCGACCTGCGCCGCCCCGCCGACCTGGACAGGGCGATGAAGGGCGTCACCTATGTCCTGCACCAGGCCGCCCTGCGCTCGGTCCCCAAGTCGGTGGACAAGCCGACCTACGCCCACGAGAACAACGCCACCGGCACGCTCAACGCCCTGATCGCCGCGAAAAAGGCGGGCGTCAAACGCTTCGTTTACGCCGGCACCAGCTCGGCCTACGGCGACGCGAAGGTCTTTCCCCAGAAGGAATCTCTGCCGGCCGCCCCCGTCTCGCCCTACGCCGTCAGCAAGCTGGCCGGCGAGCATTATTGCCGCGTTTTCGCCAAGACCTACGGGCTGGAGGCCGTGACGCTGCGCTACTTCAACGTCTTCGGCCCCCGCCAGAACCCCGAGTCCATGTACTCGGCGGTCATACCGCGCTTCATGGAACTGGCCGTGCAGGGTAAGCCGCTCGAGGTCCACTGGGACGGCAGGCAGTCGCGCGACTTTACCTATATCGCCAACGTGGTGGACGGCAACATCAAGGCCGCGCTCGCCCCGTCGTCGGTGTCCGGTCTCACCATCAACGTGGCCACCGGCACCAATATCTCGCTGCTCGACATCGTGCGCGAACTGGAGCGCATACTCGGACGCAGGCTCGAGCGTGTCCACTCGCCGATGCGCAAGGGAGACGTGCGCAAGACCTATTCCGACATCTCGCTGGCTCGCAAGGCGCTGCGCTATAAGCCGCTGGTGGACTTCCCGAAAGGCCTGGCCCTCACCTGGGATTATTTCAAGGGCCGGTTCGGCGAGCCGGAATGCTCCTGCGCCTGCTGCACCTGCGGTAAGGGGGCGAAATGATACTGCACATGTCCCCGTCTCACGGCTGGATAGAGGTGGTCTGCGGCAGCATGTTCTCGGGCAAGACCCAGGAGCTCATCCGCCGGCTCAAGCTGGCCACCATAGCGCGCCAGAAAGTGCAGGTCTTCAACTCGCACCTGGACGTGCGCTACGCCAAACAGCACATCGTCTCCCACGACAAGGCGATGATAGCCTGCAAGGCGGTCAAGAACTCCAGGGATATACTCAAGGCGGTGGAGAAGGACACCCAGGTGATCGGCGTGGACGAGGTCCATTTTTTCGACCCCGAAATAGTCGGCGTCTGCCAGAAGCTGGCCGATTCCGGCCGCCGCGTTATAGCGGCGGGGCTGGATAAGGATTACAGGGGCGAGCCCTTCATAAACATGGCCCGGCTCATGGCCGTCTCGGAGTTCGTAACCAAGAACCTGGCCATCTGCATGGTCTGCGGCGCGCCGGCCAATTTCAGCCAGCGGCTGAGCGAGAGCGGGCGGCGCATAGAGGTGGGGGCGGCGGACAAGTACGAGGCCCGCTGCCGCAAGTGCTTCACCCCCGAGAAATAGCCCCCCGGGCCCGCGCGAAAAAGAAAAGAGCCGCTTGCCGCGGCTCTTTTCTTTTTACCGTAAGGGCGGAGTTATTTGCCGAGGAGGCCCCGCAGGAAAGCCTGTACCGATACGTACGCGTTGCAGAGCCAGCCCTCGGGGACCTGGTCGCGCCGTGGCCTGACGTATTTCTGTTTCCGGAGCACCTGTCCCACCTCGCCTTCCAGCAGGGAAAAGAAATCTTCCCCAAGGCGCCGCCTGCGCTCCGAGAGCAGGCTCGGCGAGGGCAGGCCGTCCTTTACGAAGGAGTCGTAGCCGCAGAAGGCCTGCAGGTAGGGGCTCTCGCGCAGCTCGGCTACGGCGTCCTCGTCGCTGAGGTTCTTGAGCTGCTTGATGATGAACAGGCCGCAGACCAGGCGCGCGTCCATGGCCGGCCTGCCCGTCTCGGAGAAGTAGGCCCCGTAGGCCTCGGCGAGGCGCTCCCAGGGTATCAGGCCGGAGAGCTTGAGCCAGCGGTTCTCGGCGTCGAGCTCCATCCCCAGGTGGAAGAAATCGGGGAACAGCTTGGGCGTGTTCTCGTTGTTTATGTACATGGCTCAGGGGCTCCAGCTGGGGGTGAAGGAATTTCCGGGCAGATCGGTAAGGGGGTGGGGCGCGCTGCCGTCTGCGTCCATCACGAATATTTCGCGCCTGCCGCGGCGGGTGGAGGTAAAAGAGATGAAGCGGCCGTCCGGCGACCATGACGGGTCTTCATTGTCGCCGGCCCCGGCTGTCAGGCGGCGCAGCTGGCTGCCCGTGGGGTCCACCAGGAAAATGTTCATTTTTTCCTTGCGGTCCTCTCGCCCGGAGAATACCAGCCATTCGCCCGAGGGAGACCAGGACGGGCTGTCGCACCAGAGCATCTTCGTCAGCCGGCGCGTTTTGCCGGTGGCCAGTTCCAGCACGTAGACCTGCGGGTTGCCGGCCCGGTCCGAGATGAAGGTCACTTCCTTGCCGTCGGGGGAGAAGGAGGCGGACGAGCTTACGCCGAAGCGCTTGAGCAGCTTGCTGAGCTCCTTGGTCTTGAGGTCGAGGGCGTAGATGCTCGGGTCGCCGCCGCGCGAGAGGGTCATGACCATCGAGTCTCCGTCGGGGGAGGCGCCGCCTGGGATATTGAGGCCCTGGAAGGTGGTGAAGGGCTTGATCTTGCCGGCGCGCAGGTCGATCTCGAACATGTCCGGGTTGCCGTACTTCCAGGTCGTGTAATATATGCGCGAGCCGTCCCGCGACCAGCGGGGCAGCAGCGAGATGCTGTTGTGGGAGGTGAGGCGGGTCAGGTTCTCCCCGTCGTAGTCGGCTATGTAGATCTCTTTCCTGCCGGTGGAGTCGTTGGAGAAGGCGATCTTGGAATGGGCTATGCCGCGCCGCCCGGCCAGGCGCAGGATTATCTCGTCGGAGAAGAGGTGGGCCGCGCGGCGCAGGCCGCGCCGCTCTCCCTGGTAGAACTTCTCCAGGAGTACCTCGTTGGTTTTCAGGTCGCGCAAGCGGCCGCGGAAGGTCCAGACCTTGCCGTGGTCGCCTGCCTGCCCGGTCACCAGGTAGTCGCCCAGCGTTTTCCAGAACTTGAGCGCCTTCTTGTCCTCCTTGAGGTTGAAGGGGCTCATCTGGTCCTCGGTCACCGCGAAATAGCGGGAGTAGAGCAGGTCCGCGCGTACCACGTCCCTGAACCCGGAGGCCAGCTCTATGTCCCCCGGCTTCCCCGGGTCCTCGGGGAGGAACTGGGCCAGGGCGATAGGAGCGCGGGGCAGTTCGGGGGCCGCGCCCACGCCTATGTAGATCTCGGTCGCGCCGGCGGGCCCGCCGGCGAAGGCGAACAGCAGGGCCAGCGCCGGGACGCGGTAAAAGCGGGAAGAAAAGGTCATATAGCGGGGCATCGTTAGAGCGAAAATGCCGGCCCCTCCGGCCCCGGTTTACTTCTTGGCCGGGGCGGCGGGCTTGGCGGCCGGCTTGGGGGCCGGCGGATTAAGTCTGGAGAGCTGTTCCCTGGCGGTCTTTGCCTCGGGAGATTTGGGGAAATCCTTTACCACGGATTCCAGGAAGCTTACGGCTTCCGCTTTCTTATCCTGCGGGAATTTCAGCAGGGCCTGGGCGTAGCCCAGCCGGGCCGCCGGCGCCTTACTGGACGACGGGTACTTGTCCAGCAGCGTGGCGTAGGCCAGCGCGGCGTCCTGCCAGGCGCCCTTGTTGTAATACGCCTCTCCGAGATAGAAGCAGGCCACCTCGGCCATTTCTCCCGACGGATATTTCGAGATGTAGGATTTGAATCCCGCGGCGGCGTTGTCGTAGTTCTTCGCCGAGAAGGCCGCGTAGGAATCGTTGTAGAGCTTGGACGGCAGCAGCGCGCTCTCGACCTGCTCCTGCTGCTTCTGCAGGGTCTTGCCGATGGCGTTGACGCGCTTGTCCAGGCCGGTCTCCATCTGGTCCAGCCGTCCGGAAAGGCGCTCCATCTGAGTGGTGACGCCCTTTACGTTCTCGGAGAAGACATTGAGGTCCCTGGAAAGCCCGTCGATCTTTACCGCCAGGTCGGCCTGGTTCTTCTGCATCGCGGACAGGTTCATGTTCAGGTCGTCCATCTGGCTCTGCATCTGAAGCATGTCGCGCTGCGTGGCGATGCAGCCCTGCAGCAGCAGGGCCGCGGCGAAGACGGGCAGTCCGGAGAGCCGCATTTAGCGGTTCCTGACCTTGGTCTCGGCGCGGCGGTTCATGGCCCAGCACTGCTCGGTCTCCTCGGGGCAGGCGGGCTGCTCCTCGCCGTAGGAGATGGTGCCGAGCGAGCTTTCCGGCACTCCGAGCATGACGTAATAATCGCGCACTTCCTTGGCGCGCTTCTGGCCCAGGGCCAGGTTGTACTCGACGGTGCCGCGGTTGTCGCAGTGCCCTTCCACCACGGCCAGCCATTCCTTGCGGGATTTGAGCAGTTCCGCGTTGGCCTTTAATATTTCGCGGGTGGTTTCGGAGAGGCCGTATCGGTCGAATTCGAAAGTGACGGCCTTGAGCCCCGACCTTGAAACGAACTCGGGGCCGCGTATGTCGCCCTCGGTGCTCAGCTCGTCGCCGGTGCTGTCGGTGACGTCGATGGACGGGAGGGTGGCGGTGTCGCTGACGAACTCGGGGTTGTCCGACCCGTCGGTCTTGACCTTCTTGCCGGCGCAGGACGATAGGGCGCCCAGGAAAGCGAAGGATACGGTTATCGCTATAAGTCTCCTAATGGTCATTGCTTCTCCTTACTCGTTTTTGTGCGCGGTCGCCGCGTAAGAAAAACGCGCTCCGCGAAGTTCATTATATAGATAAACCGAGCCCCGTGGCAAATAGCAGGCCGAAAACGGCCACAAGTGCGGCCGTGGCCGGGACCAGTTCGGAGAAGCGGCCGGCGCGCGCCAGGGCGAGCAGCCTGAGAGCCAGCGGCAGCGAGAGCAGAGGAAGAAGGAAGGCCCATTTCATGCCGTACAGGGCCGCGATGAAGAAAGGTGAAATTACCAGGGCCCGGTAGACGGCCAGGGAGGCCGCCGGGCCGGCCCGCATGGCGAGGGTCTTTATGCCGGCGTCGCGGTCCTCGCCGGCGTCGCGCATATTGTTGGCGTGCAGTATGGCGACTATAAGCAGCCCGACCGGGAAGGAGAGCAGGAAGGGCAGGGACGATAGGCGGCCCGACTGTATCAGCGCCGTGCCGCCGGTTATCAGGGGGCCGAAGGCCAGGAAGATCCCGATCTCGCCGAGCGCCCTGTACTTGTAGGCCGCTCCGTCGGCGGTATAGAACCAGGCCAGGGCGAAGCCGGCCGCTCCCAGTCCCAGGAGTTCCGGCACCGACCTCGTCCAGGCCAGCCACAGGCCGATGAGACCCGCGGCGGCGAACATCGAGGCAGCGGTATAAGGCGCGGCGCGGCCGGAGATGAGCCCGTCGAGTATCCCGCGGTCGTCGGCGGTCTCCGCCCGGTCCACGCCGTTGCGCCAGTCGAAATAGGTGTTGGCCAGGTTGGCGGCGGAATGGGTGAGCAAGGCCGCCGCCAGGGTTAGCGCGAAGACCGGCCATGAGATCGCGGCCTCGCGCGAAGCCGCTACGGTGCCCACGACCACGGGCACCAGCGAGGCGGGCCAGGAATAGGCGCGGAAGACGATGAAGAGCTTCTTCAGGGCGGACGCGGGGCGGGCGTCAGGCATTGCGGTGGACGAGGGTGAGCAGGAAATTCTTGAGCGCGGGCGCGGCGTCGCGGACGGGCAGGCCGTCGATCAGCGGGAAGGTCTCTTTTATCATCGAGGAGGCCTTCTCCCGGGCCGCGGCCGTGAAACCGCGCTCGCGGAGAAGTGAGGCCAGGCGCAGGGCCGGCTCCAGGTCG
>DNQL01000162.1 GCA_003500765.1 Elusimicrobiota bacterium
AAGGGACCGGACGCCGCCGCCGCCGAATTCGGCGAAGCCCTGAAGCTGGCCGCCGCAGTCTCCCGCGCCAACGCGCGCGCCCAGTACCTGACCGCCGGCGTCGCGCTTAACCCGCTGGGCCTGGAGTTCGGCCCCCGGGGTTTCCGCCTGGCCGGCCTTTTCCCGGCGTCGAGGTGAACGCTTCATGAAAAAGAAAAAAGAGCTGCTTATCTGTTCATTCGGGCTCAAGCCCGCCCATGTCACGGCCGAGACGCTGTCGGAGCTTAAGAGATGCGACGCCGTCTTCACCCATTGTCTCGACGAGGCTACGGCCTCCTTCCTGAGGCCTTTCTGCCGCGAGCTGCATTTCCTCAGGGACCTGACGCCGGCCAGGATCGCGGCGAGGCTCATGGCCTATCTTGCCGGCGGCGGCCGGGCCGCTTTCGTCACTTACGGCAACCCCCTGTTCCTCAATGTCACCACCAGGCGGGTCGCCTCGCGCGTGGAGGCCGCCGGTGCCGCCGTACGGGTGCTGGAGGCGGTCTCCTCGCTGGACGCCCTGGTCAACGCGCTGGACCTCAACCGCTTCAGCGTCGGCGGGCTCAGGCTGGTGGACCTCTCCGCCTGCGACTGCCTGCCGGAAATAACCCCGGGCATGGACACGCTCTTCTTCATGGCCTCGGACCTGAACCTGCCCGGTTTCGCGGGCGCCCGCCCGCGTTTTTTCGCCGCGCTGCTGAAGGCCTACCCGCCCGGGCACCGCGCCGTGCTGGCCGACTGCGATAATTTCCGCCCCGGCCGCCTGCTGGAATCCTCGGTGAAGGGATTGGCCGCCGATATAAAGAAAGCGGGCGTCGCCACCACCCTCTTCATCCCCGAGGTCCCCCTCCGCGCCGCCAAAAAAAAGAAGCCGTCCTCCTGAGGAGGCCGGCTTCGCGGTCCCGCGCCGGGGGTCAGATCGTTTTTTCCGCGCGCAGCGCCTCCATTATTTCCCGGTCGCTGGGGTATTTCAGCAGCCCGTCCGCTTCGGCGGGGGAGGCCCATTTCTTGTCCAGAACTTCGTCGGGGGTAAGCGCCCTGCCGTCGCCCCCGGTCTCCTCCATAAGGAACCAGTCCACGCGCTTGTCGACGGGGAAACCCTGCCGGAAGAAAGAGTACCGCGCGGCGTGCAGGTGGCGCAGCACGCGGCAGTCCAGACCGGCCTCCTCTTTCACCTCCCGCAGCGCGGCCGCTTCCGGCGTTTCTCCGCCTTCCAGGTGCCCTTTCGGGAAGGTCCAGACCTCTTCTCCCGAGAGATTCCGCATTTTGATCAGGAGGAGGCGGCCGTCCTTGAGGATCACGCCTCCGGCGGAAAATTCTTTTTTTCTTTCCGGCACGGTCATGAGGATATTCTAGGAAATATGCCGCTGTCCGGGGGAATGCGGCGGGGCCGCATTAAAGATATAATCCATTTATGAAAAAAAAGACCCTTTTCTTAGCTCTTTTAACCGGGCTGCCCGGATCTGCTTCCGCGGCCTGGACGCTCCCGGCCGGGGCCGCTTCGCTGGCCGCCGCGATAGCCATGGCCGCCCTGGTCACCGCGCTCTTCGTCTATCTCCTGAAGCTGCTGTCCAGACTGCACGTTTACGCGGAGCTGCGCCTCTCGGCCTGGGCCGCGTCCGCGGTCAAGGGCGTGAAGCTGCAGCAGGTCCAGCTCCTCACCGCCGAGCGGATAACGGAATGGCTGATCTTCCTTCTTAATGCCCTGCGCGTGCTGCTTACGCTGGTGCTGATCTATTTCTACCTGCCCATACTCTTCAGCTTTTTCCCCTGGACCCGGGGACTGGCCGGCGAACTTTTCGGCTACGTGCTGCGCCCGCTGAAAGAGCTGACCCTCTCCTTCCTCGGCTACATCCCGGATATGATCTTCGTCGCGGTAACCGTGGTCTGCGTGCATTATTTCCTGCGCTTCCTGTATACGATAACCAGGGAAGTGGCTAGGGGGCGAGTCGTTTTCAAGGGTTTTTACCCCGACTGGGCCGTGCCGACCTTCCAGATCGCCCGCTTCATAATCTGGGCCTTCACGCTGGTCATAATCTTCCCCTACCTGCCGGGCTCGGACTCGCCGGCGTTCAAGGGCGTCTCGGTGTTCCTGGGCGTGCTCTTCTCGCTGGGCTCCAGCTCGGCCATAGCCAACGCCGTGGCCGGCATCATAATTACCTACATGCGCCCGTTCAAGCGCGGCGACAGGGTGAAGATCGTGGACACGGTGGGGAACGTGATGGAGAAGACGCTGCTGGTTACAAGGGTTAAGACGGTGAAGAACGAGCACGTTACCATCCCGAACGCGCTGGTCCTGGGCAGCCATATCGTGAATTACACGGCCCAGGCCGAAGGCGAGAGCCTCATACTGCACACTTCGGTGACGATAGGCTACGACGTCCCCTGGCGGAAAGTGCATGAACTGCTGGTCGCGTCCGCGCGGGCCGCGGAAGGCGTTTCCGCCGAGCCGGCGCCCTTCGTCTATCAGACCGCGCTCAACGATTTCCACGTGTCCTACGAGCTCAACGCCTACGCGGAGAAGGCCGACGGCATGGCCGCCGTCTATTCCTCTCTGCACCAGAATATACAGGATAAGTTCGCCGAGGCGGGGGTGGAGATACTGTCGCCGGCCTATTCCGCCCTGCGCGGCGGCAGGGGCCCGGTGCTTCCGCCAAAGCCGGCCTGACCCGCCGGCCCGCGTTTTTTATTTTTCCACTTTGATCTTGTCCGGCGCGCAGCCCAGGTGGGTGCGCTTTATGTACACGTAGCCGAAGGCCAGCGCCGCCAGGAGCGCGGCCAGGCCGATGAGGGTCATCCCGTCGAGTTCCTTGATGTCGAGTATGATCACCTTGCGGGCGATGGCTATGATCGCCACTATCATGACGACCTCCACGTGCACCACGTTCTCCCGCAGGTAGGCCTTAAGTGTCTCCAGCAGCTCTATGCCGAGCAGCACCAGGAGGAAGAGTCCGAAGATGTCGAGCAGGTCCCCGACCTGCAGGAGCATGATCGGCGGGGCCAGCAGGTCCTTGGCCAGCGTGAGCCCGAGCTCTATGGTCGCAAAGAATATCGTGGCCGCCAGCAGCACCGCCAGCAGCATCACCACTCCCCTCTCGAATTTTTTGAAAAGTTCCAGCATCGCCCCTCCGTAGTCCTTACGCCTATTCCGTAAAAAGTTCCCCGCGGGTGCCGTATGCCGCGCGCCCGGCCGGCGGCTTCCCCGTCCTCATATCGGCTGAAGCGGGGCGTACTTGAGCATGAAAGTCTGGCGCACGCCGCTGTCGAAGACGACCGTTACCTTGGCGAACTCTCCGGCGCCTATCTGGTCCACCACGCGGCCGGGGCCGTAGACGGGATGGGCCACCCGGCGGCCCTTGCCGACGCGCGGCAGCGGCGGCGGGTAGGCCGCTATGACCTGCACGTCCTCCTCGCCCTTGCGCGGTGCGGTCTCCTTGACCACCTTGCTCTCGAAGATGAACCGGGACGCCAGGTTGGGGTAGGTGGTGCCGAAGATGCGGCGCGTGCCGGCCCAGGTCAGGTGCAGTTTCTGTTCGGCCCGGGTCATGCCGACGTAGGCCAGGCGCCGCTCCTCCTCCATCTGGTCGTCGTTGGAACTGGCGGAATTTATCGGGAAAAGCCCTTCCTCGAGCCCGGTCAGGAAGACGGCGGGGAACTCCAGGCCCTTGGCCAGGTGCACGGTCATCAGCGTCACGGCCTGGCCGTTGTCGCTCATATTGTCCACGGCGGAGGCCAGCATGACCTCCTCCAGGTAGCCGGCCATGGTGGCCTGCCTGCCGTCGCGCTCGCAGCGCTCCTCGAAATCCTTCACCGCGTTGACCAGTTCCTGCAGGTTGCCCAGCCGCGCCAGCGACTCCTGCGGGTCCTTCTCGGATTCGTCCTCCACCATCTTCCAGTAGCCCGACCGGGCCAGCATCTTCTCCAGCATCAGCCGGGGCGTGCCCGAGAACAGGTCGCCGCGTATATCGTCGAGCAGGGCGATGAATTCCTTTATGCCCCGCCGGGCGGCGGGCGTCAGGTCGGGTATCTGGTCGGAGGTCGCCAGCGCGTCGTAAAGAGGTATTCCCTGCGAGCGCGAATAGGCGGTCACGCGCTCCAGCGCGGTCTTGCCCACGCCGCGCGTCGGGGTGTTGATGACGCGCAGCAGGCTGATGGTGTCGTAGGGGTTGGTCAGGAGCTTGAGGTAGCAGAGCGCGTCCTTGATCTCCTTGCGGTCGTAGAACCGCACCGAGCCGATAAGGCGGTACGGCACGCGGCCGGCGCGGAAGGCTTCTTCGAAAGAGCGGCTCTGGGCGTTGGTTCGGTAGAAGACGGCTATGCCGTTGTACTCGAAAGGCCCGCGCGCGGTCAGCGCCTTTATGCGCGACAGGACGCCCTTGGCCTCGTCGGTCTCGTTGAGGTATTCCAGCACTTCTACGCCGTCCCCGTGCGGCTTCTCGGTCCAGAGGTTCTTGGGCTTGCGGTTGCGGTTATGCTTGATGACCTCGTTGGCCGCGTGCAGTATCTTGGCGGTGGAGCGGTAGTTCTGCTCCAGCGCTACGGTGGTGGCGTCGGGGAAATCTTTCTCGAACTCCATGATATTGCGGATATCGGCGCCGCGCCAGCCGTAGACGCTCTGGTCGGGGTCGCCCACCACGCAGAGGTTGCGGTGCTTGGCCGAAAGGGTCTTCACCAGCACGTACTGCGCGCGGTTGGTGTCCTGGTATTCGTCCACCAGTACGTACTGGAAGAACTCCTGGAAATACTCGCGTATCTCCTGGTTGTCGCGCAGCAGCTCGGAGGTTTTAACGATAAGGTCGCCGAAGTCCAGCGCGCCGGCCTCGTTGAGCTTATGCTGGTACTTGGCGTATATCAGCGCCGCCTTGAGGCGGTTGGGATCGTCGCCGGCCTGCGCGTTTATCATATACGACTGGGCGTCGAGCAGGTCGTCCTTGGCGCGCGAGATGATGCTGACGTACATGCCGGCCTTGTTCTTCTCGGCCTCCAGCCCCATCTCCTCCATCGCCAGCTGCACCAGCTTCTTCTGGTCGCTGTCGTCGTAGATGACGAAATCCTGCTTCACGCCGATGAGCTTGCCGTGCTGGCGCAGCACGCGCGCGCCGAAGGCGTGGAAGGTGTGTATCCACATCCCGCCCGAGTAGGGCACTATCTTCGCCACGCGCTGCTGCATCTCCTGCGCGGCCTTGTTGGTGAAGGTGATGGCCAGTATCCGCGTCGGGGAGACGCCCGAGGCGATGAGCAGGGCGATCTTGGCGGTCAGCGTCTTTGTCTTGCCGGTGCCCGCGCCGGCCACTATCAGCAGCGGCCCGGCGAAATACTGCACGGCCTCCAGCTGCTTCGGGTTGAGGCCGAGCTTCGGGAGTATCGAAGGGTTTATCTGTATGTCCAGCGCGCTCATGCAGGCGGTAATTTTATGAAATAAGAGACCCCGGCCGATACCGGGGTCTTTTTCCGCCGTCGCTAACCCGGCTTAATTGCCGCGGAAGGCGCGGGAGGCCCTGTCGGGGTTCACGACCTTGTAGCCGTTGTCCTTCAGCCACTTTATCAGGCGCACATTGACCCGCACGCTTTGCGGGTGTATGTCGTGCATCAGGACTATCCCCTTGCCGCGCTGGCGTATAAGGGAGGTGGTCTTCTCGAAAAGCTCGTCGGGGTCCTTTGTGGACCAGTCCAGCGTGTCGATGGTCCAGCCCATGGGGGTGACGCCGAAGCGGTTTATGGCGGCGTTGAGGGCCTGCGGAGCTATTACGCCGTAGGGGGGGCGGAAGAAGGCGGGATCGTTGCCGGTGGCGCCCTTGATCAGGTCCGCGGTTTTTCCCAGATCGGCCAGGACCTGCTCGGTCGAATAGCGGGTGAAGGGCTTGCCGGTCTCGGTGGCGTGCCAATAGCCGTGCAGCGAGACCTCGTGGCCTTTCTCCGACTCGTTCTTTATGACCGCGCGGCCGGCCGGGCCGAGCTTGCTGCCAAGGACGAAGAAGATGGAGGGGGCCGCGCCCTCGTTGGTCTCAAGCACCGAGGCCGTAAGGCCGTGGGTATCGGGACCGTCGTCGAAGGTAAGTATGACCTCGCCCTTGTCGAGGAACGAATCGGACTGCACCAGGAAAGGGGTGTTTCCTTTTACGTACTTTATAGTGGCGAAGCCGGCCTTGATGGTGACCGGCGGGGAGAGCTGTTCGTCTTTCATGACGCTGCCCCAGCCGAAGAAATCGCTTATCTCGGCCAGCGTGGCGCGGTCCGGTCCCAGGAAGTCGAGGTCTATGCGCGCGCTCTTGGCCGCGCCGGCGCCGCCCAGGGGCTCCAGCCTGGCCCTGAGATAGGACGCCGCCAGGTAGGCTTCCCTGTAGGCCTCGGTGTCCGGGTCGGCGCGGAAGGCGATCTCGGAATAGAAGTTAAGGGCGGCGGTATAGCGGGCCCAGGCCGCGCCGGGAGTTTCGTCAATGACCGGCTCGGGCGGAGCCGGTATCTCGGCGGAGAACAGGTTGTCCGAAGAGAGGGAGTTTTCGAAAGCGCCCGCGGCGGCGGGCAGGGAGTTCAGGGCTAGAAGGGCTGCGAGAAGGACGGCTGTTTTCATGCTTATATCATAACAGCCGGCGGTCCGCTCCGATAGAATCTTTCGGGCTAAAAACCCCCGTTTTTAGACCTATGCGTTATTGCCCTTGGGGCCTAGCGGCGGAGGGTCTGATGGCGGACAGGGCTTTCCTGAAATCCGCGCTGGCGAGAAATTCGTCGTAGAGGGCGTCGGCCAGGGCCTTGCCGGCCGCGATGTCGGAAGGGTGGTGCACGCCGCCGATCACCCTGAGGAGGGCCGCTTCGTCCGCGCGCGCCAGGAACTCGGCCCGTCGCCGCGGGGCGATGTCCGAAAGTATCAGCGCGTAGGTGCGGGCCAGCGCGGCGTGGCCGCTGGGATAGGCAAGGCCTCCCAGCCGCCGCAGGCATGGCCGGACCGCTTTGTCCCTGGAGTACGGCCGCGGCCTGTTGTAGCGGGACTTGAGCAGGCCCATGGCCAGCCAGGTGTCGTCCTTGACCTTTTCCAGGAGTTCGTCCGTAGCCGGTCCCGGCGGCAGCGGGCTGATGTCGCCGAAAAAAACCTTATAGCCGGCCCGCGCCTGGGCATTGGCCGCCCCGCAATGGGCCGGCGTCCTGCGCTCCTGCCAGTCCAGCACGGCGGCCATATCGGCCCTGTCGGACTCCGAGCCCGGCGAAGGCATATCCGGTATCTCCAGCGCCGCCAATGTCTCTTTGGGGGCGAAGTTCCCGCGCGCGAAAAAAGTGTACGCGTCGTAATACGCGCTCCAGCAGCCGCCCAGCGCCAGCAGCGGCGCGGCGCAGGCCAGGGGGAGGAGTTTTCCTGTCACGGCTAAATTCTACAAATAAAATCCGCGGCGCTCTTGATAAAGCCGGCCGGTCCCGTTATAATTATCCGTCGGCCGGTAATTGAACATGGATATACTTGTAACGGGAGCGACGGGCCAGCTCGGGCGCGCGCTCGTCCCCGCCCTGCTGCGCAAGGGCGCGAGGGTGAGCGTACTCGCCCGCGATCCCGCCCGCGCCCGCGCCCTCTTTCCTGACTGCCCGGCGCTGGCCGGCGACGTGCTTTCGGATAATCTTGGCCTGCCCGGCTCTTTCAGGCCGGACGCGCTTTACCATCTGGCCGGCGATACCGACCTCGGCTCCGCGGGGGCCGCGCGCGTACGGGCCGTTAACCTGGACGGCACGGCCAACGCGGTCGCCTTCTGCCTGCGCAATTCGGTCGGGCGGCTGTCGTGCGCCGGCACCGCCTATACGGCGGAGGGACGCAACGCCTACGAGGTCTCCAAACTGGAGGCCGAGCGGCTCGTCGCCTCCTGCCGCGTCCCCCATAAGACCGTTTTCAAAATAGGGATACTCGTCTCGGGCGGCGAGCCGGCGGCTCCGGAAGGAGCGCTTTTCCGATTCGTAAAGGGTATCGCCTGGGCCCTGTCGTCTTTCCCTCACGGCGCTCCGGCTTTCAGGATAAAGGGCCGGCCGGCGGCTCGTCTCAACCTGCTGCAAGTCGATCATGCCGCCGCGCGCATGGCCGACGAGGAGAGGTCCGGGACTTTCTGGCTCACTCACCCGTCCCCGCCGTCCCTCGGGGACCTGGCGGAATGGGTGGGGGAGGCTTTCAACGCCGTTATAAAGTTCGAGGACGATTTCCGCATGACCCAGGCCGAAGCCGCTTTCCACCGGGCCGCCGGGAGCTTCCTGCCGTATCTGCGCGGCGGCGATCTTCCCAGCGACCTGCCCGGCGTCCCGCCGGTGGACCGCGCGCTGGTGCG
>DNQL01000182.1 GCA_003500765.1 Elusimicrobiota bacterium
GCCTTCGCCGTCAGCACCGCGCTCTCGGGCATGTCGCCGGCCGGCCTCTCTTTCGCGCTGGGCGCCAGCGGCGGCTCCCTTATCTACATAGCCATGGCCGACATACTGCCGCGGCTGCACACGGCCTGCGACCGGCTGACGGCGGTCTTCTTCCCGCTGGGCTACGCCACCGTCATCATCATCCACCTGCTGGCGGGACACTGATATGGAACTCCAGGACCTTCTCAAAAAATTCCGTGAATACTCGCAGCAGGACACCACCCTGCTCGAGCTGGCCTGGAACTTCTCCGCCGAAGCCCACGCCGACCAGAAACGCGCTTCGGGAGAGGAATTCGTGGTGCATTGCCGCGCGGTGGCCGAGATACTGGCCGATTTCCGCATGGACCAGGAGACCATCTGCGCGGGCCTGCTGCACGACGTGCTCGAGGACACCGCGATACCGCCGGACACGCTCAAGAAGGAGTTCGGCGACGAGATCAACAACCTGGTCGCCGGCGTGACCAAGATAGAGACGCTCAAGTTCTCCTCGCGCGACGAGGCCCAGGCCGAGAACTGGCGCCG
This sequence comes from Elusimicrobiota bacterium, assembly GCA_003500765.1. Lineage (GTDB taxonomy): Bacteria > Elusimicrobiota > Elusimicrobia > Elusimicrobiales > UBA9959 > UBA2231. The sequence goes on from DNQL01000182.1 coordinate 562, forward strand.
GATGATACTGGCCACGGCCAAGGACATCCGCGTCATCGTCATCAAGCTGGCCGACCGCATGCACAATATGCGCACGCTGGGCTGGCTGAGCCCGGCCAAGCAGCTGGAGATCAGCCACGAGACCATCTCCCTCTACGCGCCGCTGGCGCAGCGGCTGGGCATGTTCCAGATAAAGTCGGAGCTCGAGGACCTCTCTTTCCGCTACCTGCACCCCGACGAGTACCAGGACCTGCACGCCAAAGTGCAGATCCGCTTCGCCAAGCGCGAGAAACTGCTCGCGGAATTCCAGGACGCGCTGGACAAGCACCTGCTCTCCTCCAAGGTGCCCTACCGCCTGGTCTCGCGGGCCAAGAACCTCTTCTCCATCTACCGCAAGATGATGAAGCAGGACAAGCCTTTCGAGGAGATACAGGACGCCCTGGGCGTGCGCATCATCACGGACTCCGTGGTCAACTGCTACGCGCTGCTGGGCGTGGTGCACGCGGCCTTCAAGCCCGTCACCAATTCCTTCACCGACTACATCGCCGTCCCCAAGCGCAACCTCTACCAGAGCCTGCACACCACCGTGGTGGCCTCTTCGGGCGAGCAGGTGGAGATACAGATCCGCACCGAGGAGATGCACCGCACCTCGGAGTACGGCATCGCCGCGCACTGGCGCTACAAGCTGGGCGAGAAGGGCGCCGACCGGCACCTCGACGAGAAGCTCAACTGGCTGCGGCAGTGGATAGAGTGGCTGCAGGACCTCTCCAGCCCGCGCGAGTTCATAGAGAGCTTCAAGACCGACCTGGAGCTGGACCAGATCTTCGTCTTCACGCCGAAAGGCGAGGTGAAGACCCTGCCGCCCGAGGGCACGCCCCTGGACTTCGCCTATTACGTCCACACCGACGTCGGCGACACCTGCGTCGGCGCCAAGGTAAACGGCAAGATGGTCAAGCTCGATCACGCGCTCAAGAGCGGCGACATCTGCGAGATCATCACCCGCAAGAATTCCTACCCGCGCAAGGACTGGCTGTCGATAGTCAAGACCGCCAGCGCGCGGTCCAAGATACGCCACTACCTGCGCGAACACGGCATGCTCAACGATTGAGCCGGCCCCGGGCGGGATAAAATCCGCGATCGGCCCTTCCCGCGGTTCGATATTTACCGGGACGTCCGGGCGGGAATTTGTATAATTCCCGTACAGCAAAAGTCCGGCGGGCCCGCCGCCGCCGGTATCGCTCGCGCCGATGTCCGAATTCTCTCAGAAGAACATGCTCGCCCTTTACCCGGCCGAAGACAGCGGCTTTCCGGACCGCTTCTTCCCGATGCGGCGCTGCGTGAAGGAACTCACGCTCCTCAACTACGCGGACGCCTGCCACACCAGGGGGATACAGGCCGCGGAGAAACTGATACGCGGGATCATAGCCGGCAAAAAGATAGACCTCGTCCTGGTCTGCCCTTTCGCCAGCGACTACCAGCTTTCGCCTGAGTTCTATTCTTCCCTGCGCGGCGCCGCCGGGGTGGCGTTCTGGTTCGCCGACGACCCGCTGTATTTCAACAGCTACACCCGCTATTACGGCGCCGCGGCGGACGCCGTTGTAACCACCGACCCCGAGGCTTTGACAGAATGGAAGCGCCTTGGCGTGCCGGCCGTGCTCTGCAGTGATATTACCTCGAACAACCGCTACGCTCCGGTCAGCGTCGAAAAGGACATCGATGTCTGCTTTGTCGGAGACCTGAGCAAGCGCGGCCGCAGGGACTACATAGAGTTCCTGCGCGCGGCCGGCATCCAGGTCGCGGTCTACGGCCGGGGCTCGGAGAACGGCTACCTCCCGCCGGAGAAGATCAGCGGGACTTTCTGCCGCAGCCGCGTCAACCTCAACTTCACCGGGGTAGGAGAGCCCGACTGGAAGACCGGCGGGCACCCGCCCCTTGGCGGCGGGAGGCAGAACACAGGTAGATCGCGGGAAATAGCGCTGACCGGGGCCTTCTGCCTGACGGAATTCTCTCCCGGCCTGGAGAGGACTTTCCCCGGCGGCATCATGGACAGCTTCCGCGACAGGGAAGAGCTGCTGGAAAAGGTGAAGTTCTACCTGGCCGAGCCGGAGAAGCGAGAGGCCCTGGCCGCCGCCGCGCACAAATACGCCCAAGAGAATTACCGCGCCGAGATCTACCTTCCCCGGATCTTCTCGGAATTGGCCGAGGCGCTGAAGGACCGCCGCCCCGCCGGCGTCGGCGGGCTGCCGGCGGATTTCAAGGCCAGGGAGATAAACAGCCTCACCTTCTCTTTCCTGCTGATGCTGAAGCGCGGCGCTCTGTTGCCCGCCATCCGCGCGCTGCCGCTGCTCTTCCGCCGGGGCGCCGCGGCCTTCCTCCGCGGGTTCCCGGCCGGCCTGGTCCGGGGCCTCGCGGCCCTCGCCGCCTCCC
>DNQL01000059.1 GCA_003500765.1 Elusimicrobiota bacterium
CGGTCCGGCCGCCGGCGCGGCCGGCGCCATGCAGGCCATGGAAGTCCTGAAGCTCGCCTGGGGCATGGAGCCGGACGGGCATATGCTGCTCGCCGACTTGCGCGATAACGAGTTCGCCAGGGTACGGCTGCGCCGCCTGCCGGACTGCCCGGTCTGCGGCCGCGGTCCAAATGGTAAAATATAAGGAATAAATATGCCGAAAGCAGCCGTAAGCGTATATACGACGCTCCGCTCCAGGCTGGGCTTCTCCCGCAGGGAACTGGAAGGCTCTACCGTGGGCGACCTGATAGACGCCCTCTGCGCGCTGAAAGAGCCGGAGATAAGGAAGATCCTGCTCGACGAAGCGGGAAAAGTGCGCGGCCATTTCGTGCTTACGCTGAATTCAGAAATGCTCGACAACGCCGCCGCTCGCGGCGTTAAAATATCGGACGGCGACATACTGCATATCTTCCCGCCGGTATCGGGTGGATAAGGAGACGACATGAAGCCAGTGAAACTGACCGAAAGCGTGGAATTCCTCTGCGTCAATCATTTCAACCGGAAACTTTTCGACGCCCTGATCCCCCTGCCGCAGGGCACCAGCTACAACTCCTACCTGGTTCGGGGGAAAGATAAGACCGCCATCATAGACGCCGCCGACCCGGAAAAGGCCGGGGTCCTGTTGGACTATCTCAGAGAGGAAAAGAAGATAGATTACATAATAGCCCAGCACGCCGAGCAGGATCACAGCGGCGGCATAGTCACGCTGCTGGAGAAGTGCCCTGCCGCCATGGTGGTGACCAATCCTAAATGCAAAGAGTTCCTGATGTCCCACCTGCACGTCCAGGCGGAGAAGTTCATCGAGGTGAAGGACGGCGAAGAGCTGGACCTCGGCGGCAAAAAGCTCAGGTTCATATATACGCCCTGGGTGCACTGGCCCGAGACCATGTGCACCTGGCTGGAGTCCGACGGCGTGCTCTTTACCTGCGATTTCTTCGGCTCGCACCTGGCGACCCCGAACCCGTTCTCCGACCCGGAGGACGTTTACGAGCCGATGAAGCGCTACTACGCCGAGATCATGATGCCTTTCCGCCAGCAGGTAAAGGCCAATCTCGAGAAAATAGCCGGCCTGCCGGCGGGTTTCATCTGCCCCAGTCACGGCCCGGTGCACAAGGGCCAGATGCCGGGTAAGGTCAAGGAATACTACACCGACTGGGCCGTTTCCGCGCCCAAAAATAAGGTGGTGCTGGCCTATGTCTCCATGCACGGCAGCACCTTCGTGCTGGTCAACCGCCTGCTCAGCCGCCTGCAGGAGCTGGGAGTGCACGTGGAGAAGCTCAACCTCGAAGATGTCGATACGGGACGGCTCGCCATGTCGCTGGTCGACGCCGCCACCATAGTGGTCGGTACGCCGATGGTCCTGGCCGGCGCCCATCCAAAAGCCATTTACGCGGCCTCTCTCGTCAGCGTACTGCGCCCCAAGGCCAAATGGCTGGGGATCATAGGTTCCTTCGGCTGGGGGGGCAAACTGGTGGAGTCCCTCTCATGCGCCCTTGGCGCTTTCAAGGCCGAGGTCCTGCCGCCGGTCCTGGTGAAGGGTCTGCCTTTGGAAGCGGACCTGGTCAAAGTGGACGAATTGGCCGCGGAGATAGCTAAAAAGCACGCTTCTCTGGCCTGAGCCGGCCCTTGAAAATAGCGGCGCTCTCTGCTAGACTTTTGAAGGAGCTTTCCGCGCACCACCGGGCTGTTGCGGAGGGTTGTTTCTGTTTGGGGATATTATATGGCGGATAACGCTGACAGGGGGAGAAAATCCCTTATCGTGATGGTGATCACCTTCCTTATAATGGGAGGGGGCGTATTCGGTTTTCTGATATGGAACGGCCTGCAGGACATGCAGGACGTGAAGTTCCGCAGTTTCGGTTCCGGCATCACCGGCCGGGCCACGCTGCCGATCCTGAAATATTTCGGTTTCGTGGACAACGAGACTCCCGAGGGCGCGGCCAAGGCGGAGATGGCCCTCAAGATAGAGGAGGTGCTTAAAGCCGACCCTTCCGCCGCCGCCGTTGTTCCCGGGAACACGGCCGCCTCCCCCGCCAGGCCTTCACGGCCTTCTTATGGCGGAGGGCCTTCTTCCAAGATCCAGTCTTCCCTTTCCGGCGCCGGAGGCCTCGGCGGCTCCGGGGGCAGCAAGTCTTTTTCTTCTTTTTCCGGCTCAGAGGGTTCCGGCGGGCTTAAGCTTTCGGGCCAGGCTGGCGGCGGGAGCCTTTCCTCCAAGGGCGGCAAGACGATGGAAGCGTTGGCCGCCTCCAGGAAGCACCTGGCTTCGGCCACCAATACCAATTCCGCCCTCGCGGCAAAAGCCGGCTGGGACCAGGGTTTCGGGCTGAAACATACCGGGGCCGGCGGCGGGGGCCAGCTTTCATCCTACAATAAGGCGGCGGCCTCGCTGGACCATATCGAAACGGGCGAGGTCGGAAGCCTGAAGATAGGAGACCCCAATTCCCTGTCCGTTCCCGACGTGGGCAAGCCCAAGGCGGTGGAGGGGGCTGAAACGGCGGGGGATAAAGCCAAGGACGCCATGAAAAAGAACATGGCCGATCAGATAGCCCAGTCCATTATGAGCTCGCTGGCGAGCGGCCTGGCTCCCAAATCCCAGCAGCAGTCCCCGGATCAGAAGGAAGATATGCCGGACGATATGCGCAACTGGATAGACGAGCAGCTGGCCCTCGGCTCCGGAGAGCTTGACGGCTATGTCGATACCGACTACGATTACAAGGGTATTACCTGCCAGTCCAATTGCCCGGCCGGGGTGGAGCCAGGCCAGCAGTATTTCAACGTTAAGTTCAACGGGCAGGGGGATAATTCGGGCCTTAACAATAATTGCGTGGTGATTCCCAAGCCGGGCGGCGGCTATGACGCCAATTGTTTTTAGGCCGCGCTTAAGGGGTTGGCCCGGGTTTGGGTCTTGACAAGTCAACCGGCGCCTGCTATAACATAAGGGAATAAACTTTGCCCTGAACATCGCGGAAGGTGTGTCAAGGGAAAGTGAGTGTTTTTTTAATTCGTCTTGGGGGAAAAGCGGGGCCTTATGATGAAAATAAATTCGGGCAAGAAATCCAAGACCACCCAGTACGCGGTCGGGGGCGTTGTCGTCGTCGTAATACTGTTCGCCTGGATCTCCCTGCCGCTGATGCAGAAGTCCTCTTTCGACACCTCGGTTCCCACCGGCAACCCGTTCAAATCGAAAGCGGTGGACCTTAATTCGCTGGAGATACCCGCGGAAGCTTCGGCTCCCGGCTACGCCCTCAGCGGTATGATGTCCGATAATACCGCGACGGCCGGGGACCTCGGCGAGTCCTCGCTGTTCAGCTCCGGGATGGGCGAGCTTTCCGGTGACGAGGCAGAGGCCGCCCAGGCCGGCGCCGCCTCCGCTTCCGCTTCAGCTTCAGCCGGGGTCAGCGCGCCCTCTGCCGGCGGAGCCAAGGCCTCTTTCCCCAAGATGAGCGCTCCCGGCTCGCTCTCCGGGGGCAACGGCAATTCCATGACTGCCGGCGGCGCCCATAAGAAGTTCTTTGGGGCCAGCAACGCGGAGGCGCATATCGCGCCCTCCTCTCTGAACGATGTAAAGAAATCCCTGGCCAAGGACAAGACCTCCGGCCTGATGGCCTCCCTGTCCTCGGTCGAGAAGAAGAGCCTTTCTTCCGCCGGCATGAGCGTAGAGCAGTCCAGGGGCGGGGCCTCCGGCGCTTTCGTGCGTTCCTCGGCTTCCGACAGGCCGGACCTCACGACCGAGATAGAGGACGATTCCGCGACGGCGGGACTGGAACTTGGCAAAGTGGATTCGGACCTCAAGAAGAACGACCCCAGCATAAACGCCAAGAAGTTCAAGCCCCCGGAGATACCGGAGCCCAAGGTCGTGGAGAACGACGAGATGTACAAGCAGATGATACTGCAGATGATAATTTCGCAGGTGGTGGGACCCATGTTCGGCGCCCTGATGGGCGGAATGACGGGGACGCAGGGGCCCACCGGCAACAATAAGGTGAAGTAAGACGACGGATCCAGCGGAGGATTTATGAACGGCAATAAAGACGAAAAAAAGAAAGAAGGCCTTCTTGGCGCGGTGTCGCGCCTTTTCGGCGGGGGGTCCGGCGCTTCGGGCGCGGCCTCCGGCCTGGGTTCCGCGGCGGGGTCCGCGGCCGGTATGGGGGGGCTTTTCGCCAGCAAGGCGGGAATACTCGGGGTTGTCCTCGGCGGCGCGACGATCGCGGCCGGCGTGGGCGTAGTCTATAACTTCATGGGTCCGACCTCCAAGCCCGTCTATTCGCCTTCGCTCTTCCAGAACGCTTACCAGGAAGAGCAGGCCGCCACCGCCAACATGGAGCGCCAGCGGATAAACAGCGCCGCCGCGGTGGAACCGTCGACACTGGACATGTTCAAAGAGCAGGCCCGAAAGGACGGCATCGGTTTCGGTGAGGGCGGCGGCGACGCCGCGGCCGGAGAGGGCGAAGGCACCGGGGCTGGCGAGGGAGCCAGCGCTTCGGCGGATGTGGAAGCCCCCGACGCGGGAGCCTACGCGCAGTCCGGGTCCGGAGCCGGCGCGGGGAAGGGCAAGCTTGCCG
>DNQL01000297.1 GCA_003500765.1 Elusimicrobiota bacterium
GGGCTGCTGGGCGGGCGCGGACTGGGCCGGCGCGCGGGCGCCGGGCAGGTTGTCCATGCGGCCCCTGCCCTCTCCCACGGGCTGGACTATGATCTTGCGTACGCCCTCGGCGAAGGCCAGGAAGCCGCTGTCGAGGTTGTAGTAGAGGCGGAAAGGCGATTCCTTGAGCTGGGGCTCGTAGGCCTTGCCGATATTGAGCTTCTGCTGGTCCCAGCCGGGATTGTAGATGAGGCGCCCGCGCACGTCCACTTCCTCGTCCACCACGGGCAGGGAGAAATGTATTTTGAACAGGCCCTGGGTGTCGGTTATACCCGGGGTGAACGAAAGAGTGACGAAGGAGGTGGCGGTCTCTTCCATCCCCAGCATGTCCCCGCCGCCGAACGAGTCCTCGGCCTGTCCGGCGCGGCGGCCGGTCTCGGCCACGGCCCGGACGGTCACGCCTTCTATCGGGTTGCCCTGGTAATCGGTTATCGAGCCCTGGATATTACCCTCAAGGAAGACCCCGCTCTTGGTGGTGGAGAAGAAGATGAACTCGCGCTTGCCCACGACCTTCTTGGTCAGCGTGAGGTCCGTGACGCGCGCGTCGGTATAATCGACCACCTGCAGGGCCTTCATCCCCCCGAAGCAGCCCGACAGGGAGGCCGACAGAAAGGCGGCGGCGAGTATTCTGGTTTTCATGGTCACTCCGTGGTCCCTTCGCTCCCGGCGGGCGCGGCCGGAGCCTCTCCTTCAACGGGCGGGCCGGTGGTCTGGGCTGCCGTCATGGCCGGCGGGTCGGGGTAGGGATTATTCTTGACGAAGAACACTACGCGGCGGTTCTTCTGCCGGTTCTCCGGGCTGTCGTTGGGCACGGAGGGATGGTACTCGCCGTAGCCCACCGCGGACAGCCTCTTGGGGGCGAAATCTATCTCCAGCAGGTGCTTGACCACGCTGGTCGCGCGCGCGGTGGACAGTTCCCAGTTGGACGCGAAAGACTTGGTCCTTATCGGGATGCTGTCGGTGTGGCCCTCCACCACTATATCGTGCTTCGTGGAGAGGTTCTTGAGTATAGGGGAGATCTTCTCCAGCTTGAACTTCATCTCGTCGGTGATCTCGGAGCGGCCGCTCTCGAAGAAAGCGACGGAGCCCTGCTCCTCGAGCGTGATGCGCAGCCCTTCCTTGTCTATCTGCACCTGCCCCTGCAGCTCGCCTTTGCCCATCATCTCCTCTATCTGGCTCTTGGCCTCCTGCATGTTCTTGTTGAGGGCGGCGCTGAGGGCGTAGAGGATGACGAAGAAGCAGACCAGCTCGGTCATCAGGTCGGCATAGTTGACCATCCACGGAGGCGCGGGTTCGCCGACGGGCGCGACGCGCCTGTCGTCCTCCGGGATCATGCCTTTGACTCTTACGGGCATAAAGGGCTCAGGCCTGCGCGCCTTCCTTCTTGATGGTGGCGCGGCTGGCGGGGTCGAGGTAGGCTTTGAGGTTGGCCTCCACCACGCTGGGCGTGGCGCCGCTCTGCAGCAGCAGCACGCCGCGGATCACGATCTCCTTTACGAAGAGCTCCTCCTCGGAGCGGGTCTTGAGCTTGCCGCCCATGGGCATGAAGAGCCAGTAGCCCGACGCCAGGCCGTAGAAAGCGGCGGCCAGGGCCAGCGCCATGCGGCGCGGCACCTGCGCGACGTCCTCGATGGAAGAGAGCATGAGTATCATGCCCAGCACGGTGCCGATGATGCCGAAGGCCGGCGCGTAGGTGCCCAGCGCGTTGAAGATCTCGCGCCCGTTCTTGTGGCGCTCGCGGATGAAGTCGATCTCGGTCTCGAGCATGTTGCGGATGAACTCGTGGTCGGAACCGTCTATGACCAGCTGCACGCCGCGCTTGAGGAAATCGTTGTCTATGGTCTGCACGTCGGTCTGCAGGGCGAGGAAGCCCTCCTTCTTGGCCTTTTGCGACAACGCGACGAAAGTGGAGACCAGTTTGGAGGTGTCCTCACCCTTGGTGGTAAGGACCTTCCGGAGCACCTTGCCGGAGCTGATGACCGAGGAAAGAGGGAAGTTGACCAGCAGGGCGCAGAAAGTGCCGCCCATGACGATGAGGAACGCCTCTATGTTGAGGAACGGCTTGAAGCCGGCCATGCCTTCCTGCAGGTACACCGAACCCAGCACGAAGCCCATGAAGACTATTATGCCGCTGAAAGTCGCTATATCCATATAAGACCCGTCCCTGTCAGTTTTACGGTCACTTCTTCTCGAAGTATTCCATCGGGTTGACGGCCCGTTTCTCCGAGTAGACCTTCTTCCGGTAATCGAGCACCTTGGCCACGACCTCGTCGACGGAGTCCTTCACCAGGTAGCGGTTCCCCGTCGCCAGGTTTATCACGGTATCCGGGGCCGCCTCGACGCTCTCTATGAGCTCGGCGTTAACCACGACCTCGGTGCCGTTGAGTTTGCAAAGGCGTATCATCGTAATCGATTATACAATTTTACCGCGCCGGGGCCCGGCGGGCTGGGACGGGGCTCACTTCCCCTTGATGGCCCACTTGAGGCGGTCGGCGAGGCTCTTCTCGAGGGCGCGGTACTTCTCGACCTCGGTGGCGAGCGCGGCCAGCTCCTGCTCCCGGGCGCCGAGCTGCTCGC